>JBARAJ010000268.1:0-16485 GCA_049791915.1 Candidatus Udaeobacter sp. | reverse complement strand
AAAAAGCGAAAACCAACCAACTGCCGTGTTTGCAGGGCCGGTGGTAAGGCTTTGAAGGGCCTTGGTTCCTTCTGCGGTAGTGAAGTTTGGATAGCCTCCGTCCGGTGCCGGAACGACCGCTTGCGCTACGGGCGAGAGCGCAAACCAAGGGAGTGTAAACGTAAGGAGAAGCGGCACAATTGCCGATTTGAGCTGTATAAGTGGATTCATATGATTCTTCATGGTTCATTCTTTCTTTCCCCGCGTAGGGTATTTTTAGGGTTGCGGGTCTGGAAGAGGCGAAGGACCTAGCGGGATAAAGTCCTTCGCCTGATTCAAGACCGGCCTGATGTGCGCCGTTTATACGCAGATTGACCCCACTTTGGTCAAGTCAGGCGTCGCCTAATCTTCACGTAGGGCTTCGCCCTATACGTCAGTTCCATAAAGGCTGTTAATTTCTCATTCGCACGCGCAACGCAACGATTTCCGCCATCGTTGCGATGCGCGTCCGTAATCCAGATTGTTCGCCCACTGGAATCGATCGCTGAGACGCAGCCCCAGCTCCAGCCGGCCTTGCTGAGATTGTCAGCGATGATCTCCCAGTATTTCACGGCTGCCAACTATCGCGTGAAACAAAAAGCCGCCACGCGGTGAAGCGTGACGGCTGATTGCTAAATGCTGCTGTTTTGTTGGGACAGGCCGCAGCTTAGGGATTGTTGACCACTTGCGGCGCAGGTTTGCTGGCTTCAAACTGTGCGCTCACCTTTTGGCTTTGCGCCGCCTGCTCTTTCACCGTTGCCACTAACGCGGTCATCCCAGATTTTAGCTCGACGATTGTCTTTTCCTGTTTCTCAACTTTGCGTTGTTCTTCCAGAAACGCCTTATGCTCTTTGAGAAACTCGTTGAGCAACATCGCGTTTACCGCGTCGTAGCGGACGGTGTACGGTTTGCCTTCCTTGTCTGGCAGCACCAGCGCGGGATTCACCTTTGCGACTTCCTCGGCAATCAAACCAAATTGCGGCGTGCCTTTGGTGTCCGTCTTGTAGTGGAAGGTGACCGGTCGAAGTGACAGGATTACTTTACTGGCCTTTTCCATCGCGGCAATGTCCTTCTTGAACCGCTCCGAGGACGCGGCTATGCCCAGCTGCCCGGTGTCGGACACGACGACTGGCGCAGTGCCGCTTTGTGTCGTCACGCCATAGACGCTGCCAATCCAAGTGGTGTTGCTCACGTCTGCGCCCTCGCTGCCGATACAGATGACGCCAGAAGCCGTCGAAACGCCACTTCCGGCATTGGTGCCTAGAGCTGTGTTGAAGGCGCCGGTGGTGTTTTGATCGAGCGCATCGTCACCGACGGCCGCGTTGAAGGCGCCGGTGGTGTTGTTTAAAAGCGCGTTAACACCGTTGGCCGTGTTTCCGCTTGTCGAGTTAATTCACCGCAAGCGCGAATCGCCGATTCCAGTTCCAGAAACGCCGTCAGCGTTTCATCCGCACGCACAACGAAACGCTTTCCGTCATCGCGGTGCGCCAACAATAAAGATTGCCCGGGCCTTTATCCAGTTATTCGCAATCCTTTGGTGGGATTGGCTCCATACCTAGGAAAATTTCGGGCTCTGAATCAAATAGGAGAGTTCCATTGTCACAGTTTTCTTTCAGAATTGAGGCCACTTCCTGTAGCCGTGCAATAACTCCCTTGGCTTCATCACTCGTCATAAGAGTTTGATTTTGAAAATACTCGAGTAAATCACCCGGATTTGTTTTTGCAAAACTCTGAACATGTTTGTAGACGCTAGAACTGATGTGACGAAGGTGCTGAACCATATTATTTTTTCTTACTACATTGCTATCTTGCCGCAATCCGCAGTCGTTGTCGGCAAGAACCATTACGGGAAACTGAACATAAGGGATATGGTTCGCGTTTAGATACTCCATCGTCGTTTGATTGGTGCCATCAATCGGTTTGTTTGCCTTCGTAGCTTTTACAGAATGAAGCTTTTGATCAGCGGCTGTTTGCTCCAACCAAACAATCTTTTCTTTTTTAGCTACATTTCCGAATCTGTCCTGTTGAGCCAATATGTGATCGAGAATTGCCATCTCACCTACATCGCGAACGGCCATCATTTGCCCGAGTGTGTTCAGCGAAGGCGGAATTTGACTCCTTATCTCTGAGCCTTTTGTAGCCATGACCCAAGTTGAAGATGCAAGAAAGGGAGCTGCAGGATTCGAATCGGGACCCCTTTGGTTCAAAGTAGGATGATGATCAATTCCACCCTGATGGTCGACCATTGCTCCGTAAAGAAGTCCGTCCTTTATCACTTTGGGACTTGAAGCTGCAATTTTGCTAACGAGTCCAGCCCAAGTTTGCTGTATGAGACCGTGCGCATAGACGCCGGCCATTTGTTCGACTCCCTTGTGGGTTGCTAGTTCCATCGTTCGATAGACAACTGCCGGAACATCAACATGAATTTTGAGTGCATCAGCCAGCTTTCCGTAAGCTAATATCGCCGGAGTGTAAGAGCAGCTTGTTGATTGCTTAAATTTTGCTAGAAAGTTGGCGTTTCTCTTTAACTGCTTGGGGCATTCCTTCTGTTCAAAGGATGCTCTTGAAACTCCAATCGGTAATTCGTAGATATCAGTCCCAGGATTTGTGCTATGAAGCGCAGGACAGAAAACCACGTTCGGATCGTCGAATTTAATTTGGCAAAGAGCGTCTTCATCATCCTTTCGGCCTGAATCAATTTCAGTTCCAGGAGCCGGAGGAAGTGCTACGCATTCTTCTCTGCCGTAGGAAACACGTGATCTACCAAATGTGTCCGGGACCGCAGCCATACATTTTGTTGACGGTATCCTTGCTAACCGCCATTTGTTTATTCCCTTTTCATTAGTCTCATGAGAATTAGATCATCGTCAACTTTGTGCACGAGTGCTATGCGAAGTGCAACCGGACGGTGGTCCTACTTCGAGTATGCCTCTTTTGCTCTCCACACAGCAATGACAAAGTGATATGAACGGAATGAATCAGGAAACGTGAATGACAACGTTTACGATATGGATTTTATGGATTTGCCGCTTGGCAGGCATCGCCTTTGGTGGAATCCACAGTGGACGGATAACCCCCACTCCAACAGCTTTAGGGAATCTTGACCACTTGCGGCGCAGGTTTGATCGCTTCAATCTGTGCGCTCACTTTCTCTAGGCCAGCAGTAAGCGCTTCGATCTGCTTTTGCTGCTTGGCCATGCTCGCCTCCTGTCGTTCTAACTTTCGATCCTGCTCCTCGACCTTCTGATGCTCCTTGAGAAACTCGTTGAGCAACATCGCGTTCACCGCATCGTAGCGCACGCTATAAATCTCGCCGTTCTTATCACGCACAACCAGGTCCGGGTTTACTTCAGCTACTTCCTCGGCAACCAAACCAAACTGTGGTGTGCTGGTCTTGTCACTCTTGTAGTGAAACGTCACCGGCTTCAGCGCCAGGATCGCTTCGCTGCTTTGATTCATTGGTTTGATCTCCTTCTTGAACCGTCGCGAAGAAGGGGTCGTGCCGAGTTGGCCTTGCTCGGATACGATGACCGGGAGCGTGGTGTCGCTTACTGTAGGTGTTTGGTAAATGTTCGCGATCCAGGTGCTGTTGCTTACGTCCGCGCCCGTGTGGTTGATAGCAATAACGCCATTGGCCGTAAAAATGAGGCTGCCGGATTCTGCGCCCACAGCCGTGTTAAAGCTGCCGGTGGTGTTGCTGAAGAGGGCGCTGCCACCTATCGCCGTGTTGGCCTCGCCGGTAGTATTGTGGTAGAGGGCAGAATCACCGGTAGCCGTGTTCCTGACGGCTTCTGTGTTGCTAAAAAGAGCGAATGCCCCATTAGCCGTGTTCGAGGCGCCCGCGCTATTGCTTAGGAGCGCACCAGCGCCAGTGGCCGTATTTCGGTCCCCTGCGGTGTTGGCAAGGAGCGTCCCAGCGCCAATGGCCGTGTTAAAGCTGTTTGTGGTGTTGCTGCTCAGTGAAAAGTAGCCAACCGCCGTATTATATCCGCCGCTGGTGAGACCAAACAGGGCGTTCTGCCCTTCTGCAGTATTGCCTCCAGGGTAGCCGCCATCCGGTGCGGGAACGACGGCCTGCGCTTTCGGCAAAAGCCCGAAGCAGAGCAGCGCCAGTGTGATGAGAAGTGGTCGAGTTGTTTTGAGCTGAATCAATGGATGCATAGATATTTCCTTCCTTGGTTTTCCCGCTCTGTTGATTCTGCGATGCAGGTCTGGGAAGAGGCGAAGAACCTAGCCGGGAAAGGTCCTCCGCCTGATTCACATCCGTTTGATGTGCGCGGTTTGTACGGAAACAGTGCGCCTCTTGTCTAGTCAGGCGTCACCTAATTTTCATGTCAGGCCCCGCCCTATACGCGATTACAGTCCAATAGAAACACGTCGCCCTCGGGTCTTATTCCAAGAGATTCCCGCCGCGTCTCCGGAAGAAACCGTGAGTCTTGGCAGAGTTTAGTACTATTGCCCGCCCGCGTTTGCGATCACGAAAGGCGATGCAGTTTGCGCGTTACGGGTGTCGGGGTAAAAGGGTTCACACCCGTAGCGAATGTCCAGGACCGCTGCGTTAGTAGGCGTGTTTGGAACAACCCAGTAGAAAAACGTAGTCCTCGGGTCCATCGACGGCGTAACCTGGTAAATGTACGTCGTGCCGCCATCCAGCGACAGCCAAAGCTCCATCTCCTCACAAGACGGCCAATTGATCAGGTTCGGAATCGATGTCCGCCACTCGACCCTGACTTTCTGCCCAGGAGAAAGAACCTGTCCAGTTGTTGGCGAAATCAGCCTGACAGTAAAGTTGGGCGGCGGCGAAGGAATGCCCAACATCCGCGGCGCGAATGTAGATGCTATTAAAAACAATGTTACAACGAATCCTGCCAGGGTTTTCATTTTGTAGCTCCTCCGTTTAATTACTAAGAATTGCGAACCGCATCCTCACTCAGTCAAGCGATTTACAATTACTTTTTTGTCATCTGTCTCGCGACGGAGAGATGGTGCAAACGATCGCAGAGGCAAAGAACACACGCTTGATTCCACCACACACACGTTCCCGAGTCCGCCCACACACAAACTCGCGCTGTGTTACTTCCGACGCGCTGCGCGTTCGCTCGCCCCTCACCCTGACCGTTTTTGCTTTCCGATGTTTTTCCGATTTTTTTCCCGGCGACAAGATCGAGAACTGCCCGACGCTATCCTTTGGACACCCTCGCGATTTTATTTGCCGGCGATATCGAGAACGACGCGGAAACGCGCTTTGCCGCTCATCATGCGCTCGTACGCCTCGGTGGCTTTTTCCAACGGAAAAATTTCGTTCATGGAATGGACGTCCGCCGACGCGCTAAATTTGAGTGTGTCCTGTGAATCGATTGATGTTCCCGAGTACCAACCTTTGACGGATCGCTGACCCATGATCAGCAGAATCGGATCGATTGAGAGCGGTCCTGCCGCACCGATTACGATGAGCGCACCGTTCGGCGCAAGACCGCCGAGAACTGCAGCCATTGCTTCGGCATTCGTCACAGTCGCGATCACAACTCTTGCGCCGCCAAGCTTATTCAGTTCTGCCGCCGGATCCGAGGCCTGGCTGTCGATGTAGTGGTGTGCGCCCAGTTTTTTGGCGAATGCTTCCTTGTCCTTTCCGCGTGCAATCGCCACGGTGTTGAATCCCATCCTTGCTGCGAACTGCACGCCGAGATGACCGAGCCCGCCAATCCCGAGCACACCGACCACGTCGCCGCCGCGCGCGCCGCTGTTTCGTAGTGCGTTGAAGGTCGTCACGCCCGCGCACATCAGCGGTGCGCCGTCGACAGACGAGAGTTCTTCCGGCACGAGCGCCAGCGCTTCTGCCGGTGCAACCATGTATTCGGCGTAGCCGCCATCGAAAGAAATTCCCGTGGTGAGCAAGGCCACGGTGCAGGCAAAAAACTCGCCGCGACGGCAGTGATCGCAATAACCGCAGTTGCCAGCGTGCCAACCAATGCCGACGCGCTGGCCAGTTTTCCACGGCTTTACCCCCTCGCCCACGGCATCAACGATACCAATGACTTCGTGTCCCGGCACACGCGGATACTGAATACCTGGCCAAAGTCCTTCTTTGACTAACGAATCGCTGTGGCAAACACCGCACGCTTCGACCTTAACGCGCACCCAACCCCGCTCCGGCTCGGGGATGTCGCGTTCGACTAACTCAAGCGGCCCGCCTGCTCGCGGGACCTGGACAACACGCATTTTTTTGCTCATGGCATTTCAATCGTCCCAGTCTTGAAAAACACAAGAGTTGCGCTGCGCGCCCTGGGGAGCGCACGCGGCTCGCGTGCTGGCGAGCGCGTCCTCGCGATCGCGAACTTTGCTGCAGAGTTTTTTTCAGGCGGGAGCTTTCTTTAAGGAAAGATTGTTTCGCAGTTCGAGTCCCAAATGATTCCCGGTTCTCGGCAAGCTGCCGAGACATACACGCTGGCAGCGTGTGCTCCCCGGAACACGAACGCGGGACGCGTACTCTCAACAATCCACAAAAACAGCACACGAGAGGCGATTCCAAAAAACAATGAGGGATCGCCGAGTCGCTCGTGTTTTCCTCTAAGCCGGGCTCGCGGCCGTTTTCGTCATCGCTGTTATCATCGGCGCAGCCGCTGAAAAAGGCGCGGTCCTCACCGGCAAAGCCGCGATGGGCGACTGGACGAGCGATGCGCCTGGCGTCATACGCAAAATCACGGTCCAGGATTTGCCGCCACCTGGTTCGAATGCTCTCGCAATTAATCGAACGCACGTTGTAGACCGGCCAGCTGACGCGCAACTCAAAGTTCCGCCGAGGTTCAAAAATCGAATTGTACGCCAGTGGATTTCGCGATCCGCGATTCGTACTCACCGCACCGAACGGCGACAGGCATCTTGCCCGCACAGGAGCAAAGTTGTAGTGCGTTTGATTCCCTCGCGCCAGCTCGCTGACCCTGTTGGGCTTCCCGTCTTAGTCGCACGGCACCCGCCGGCTCCATTCTGTGAAACGCCGATCCAAAATCACGTTGGCGTCTGGCACAGACGCCCTACAGGGTGGAGATCACCGCGGCTGTTCTTCTGTTTGTCACTTCACTATTGCGCGGCCGTACGTCTCGCGTGACGCTTGTAACGCATGAGAATTGGTTTCGCTCAGATTAACCCAACCGTGGGCGATTTGAGGGGAAACTGCGAACTAATCATCCGCGCGTATGAGCGGCTCGCCGCGGCGGGCGCGGAACTCGTGCTCACGCCCGAGCTGGCCATGACCGGATACCCGCCGCAGGATTTGGTTCTCAAATCGCGCTTTGTTCCGGAAAATCTGGAGTTGCTGGCAAAGCTGCACGCTAGCGTCGGCGATGCGGCGTTGCTCGTCGGATTCGTTGATCGCAACGAAGGGCGCGGCAAACCGTTTCGTAACGCCGCGGCTTTGCTCGAACGCGGCAAACCAATCCGGAAAACCTACAAGTCACTTTTGCCGACGTACGATGTCTTCGACGAGGAGCGATATTTTCAACCAGCCGAGCGCGTCGAGCCCTTTCTTGTTCACGGGAAAAAAATCGGGGTAACAATTTGCGAAGACATTTGGACTGAACATTACCTGCCGCGACCGCTCTACGACTGCGAACCGGTGCGAAGCCTGGTGGAGCAAGGCGCGGAGATCATCGTCAATTTAAGCTCGTCGCCATTCAGTTTGCACAAGCCGGCAATTCGGTACGAGATGGTGGCAGGTCTCGCGCGCGCTCACCAACGCCCGATCAGCTATTGCAATCTGATAGGCGGTAACGACCAACTGCTCTTCGACGGTAATTCGTTCGCGGTGAATTCAGCGGGCAATGTGATCGCGCAACTCGCAGCATTTCGTGAAGATGAACGAGTCGTCGATACGGATTCGACTTCGGCAATCGAATTTCACCAGGGCAAAATACCGGAGCAAATTTTTGCCGCGCTCTCTCTCGGGCTTCGCGATTACTGCCGCAAATGCAACTTCCAATCGGTAGTGGCCGGTTTGAGCGGCGGAGTCGATTCCGCCGTGACCACAGTCATCGCAGCTGATGCGTTGGGCGCGGAAAATGTCACTGGCGTTTCCATGCCAAGCCCGTACTCGTCGCGGGGCAGCATCGAGGACGCGCGCGGGCTCGCGCGCAACCTCGGGATAAAATTTCTCGAAATTCCGATCACCGACGCGTTTCAGGTTTTCAAGGCCCAGTTCAAGGAAATCTTCAAAGGCCTGGCCGAAAACGAGACGGAAGAAAACATGCAGCCGCGCCTGCGCGCAATGATCCTGATGGCGCTTTCGAATAAGTTCGGTCCCCTCGTTTTATCCACTGGAAATAAGAGCGAACTCGCAGTCGGTTACTGCACCCTTTACGGCGACATGGCAGGCGGGCTGGCTGTAATCAGTGATGTACCGAAGACGATGATTTACGAGCTGGCCCGATGGATCAACCGGGAGCGCGAAGTCATTCCAAAATCTACGATCGAAAAACCGCCCAGCGCCGAGTTAAAGCCAAACCAAAAAGATCAGGACACACTTCCGCCGTATGAAATTCTCGACGAAATCCTACACCTTTATGTCGAAGAAAACCTCAGCGCGCGCGACATCATCTCCCGCGGCTTTGACGAGAAAACGGTGCGCTGGGTACAGCGCCGGGTCGATCTCAACGAATACAAACGCGAACAAGCCGCGCCAGGATTAAAAGTCACCAGCCGCGCCTTCGGCATCGGCCGCAAAATGCCGATCGCGCAAAGGTACGTCGATTGACAACGATATCGGGCACGCATTTACATTCGCGAATTGGACGCTGCCATCAGTTTCAACGAAGTCGTAGCATGTGACGGTTTTTTCCTCTAAAGAGGCCGAAAGCACTTATCATGTTTGCTGGAACGAATGGGCGCTGAGCGATCAGACGAAAAAGTAATGACAGCTGTTGCCTAACGGATGAGTGAGAACAAGCAACGGGTTATTGCGGCTGTAATGATGGTGATCTGGCTTGCCGCGGGCTACATCTTTGCCTCAGAGCCGAAGACATTTGAGAGCGGCGACACGCAAAGCTCGCTCATCGAACTCTTCACTTCGGAAGGGTGTAGCAGTTGTCCGCCGGCCGAGAAATGGCTGAGCGCACTCAAATCGAGTTCAGACCTCTGGAAAAAGGCGGTTCCCGTCGCCTTCCACGTTGATTACTGGGACCATCTCGGCTGGCGCGATCGTTTCGCCAAACCAGAATTCACAGCGAGACAACATCGTTATGCCGCGGCTTGGGGCGGCGACTCGGTTTACACTCCCTGTTTTGTCGTCAACGGCAAGGAATGGCGAGACTGGTTTGGCGGCAATGCGATGCCGATCACGTCCACCAAAATTGGCGTGTTGCGTGTGTCAGTAGGCGACGATGGCAAGGTTAGCGCCACTTTCGCTCCGGACACCATGCAGGCGGGGCCTTTGGCGTTGAACGTCGCACTGCTCGGAAACGATCTCGAATCGGACGTGAAACGCGGCGAAAACAGCGGACGCAAATTGCGTCACGATTTCGTGGTATTGCAGTTGGCGAAGAGTGAGATGACGAATCGGGGCAACCTTTGGACGGGAACGGCTTTGCTTTCAAGCAATGCTGGGACCGATAAGGCGACCGCCCTTGCCGCTTGGGTTAAATCGGGCGAGACCGCTCCGCCGATCCAAGCGACAGGTGGCTGGTTGAAACCGTAGTTGCTTTTACGATATGGAACGAACGGTTCAATTTTTGTTAGGCGTGACTATTTGCATCGCACTTTCCGCATGCCCCCGCGCGCATCCCAGCAATGTTGATGTAGCCCAAATACGGGCGAAGCTGGACGCTGTTCCGCTGGACCAGAAAGTCGATCTCACCAACAAAGAATGGCTGGTCATATTGTCGCCGCAGCAGTTCTACGTCATGCGCCGAGCGGGTACGGAGTTGCCGTCTTTTAGCGGTAACGCGCTCGATCACCACAACGGCACTTACGTCTGCTCGGCGTGCGGCAATCCGCTTTACAGCGCGGAGACGAAATTCAATTCGGGCACCGGCTGGCCGAGTTTCTGGCAGCCGATCCGCAAAGAAGCGATTCACGAAAGCAGCACGTCCTCGGCGATCTTCGGAGTGGAAATTTCGTGCGCCCGTTGCGGATCGCATCTCGGACATGTCTTCAATGACGGACCTCCGCCAACTGGATTGCGCTACTGTATGAACGCCGTCGCGTTGACATACCGCGAAGCATCGCCCGGTTCGGCACCGGCTTTGCCGAGAGCAGATCAGAACCGGCCGTGATCACCGACCTCAGCTTCAGCTCATGCTCGAAGATGGTTCGGCGATTCCTGCGCTGATTCCGCTTCCCTAAATCCAATAATTCGGCACATTTAGCCCGTGCAGTCAGACCCATCTGTCGTCCCAGGCGGCGCTCTTCTTTCCCGAGGAGTTTCGATCAAAGGCTCGGTCAAATTCCTCAACGAGCTGCTCCTCGAGGGCGAGGTGGAGGGCACGATCGTTTCCACTGGAACGCTTACGATCGGGGAGCAAGCGCGCGTACGCGGTGAGATCAGAACGAAATCGGTGAATGTGCGAGGGACGGTGGAGGGCAATATTTTTGTGACTGAACGCTGCGAGCTCCACGCGAATTGCACGGTACGTGGTGACATCGAGGCGCCCCGGCTTGTGGTTAGTGAGAACGCGACATTCCTTGGCAGCGCAAAGGTCGGGACCGGGAAGTCACTCCCGGCCTGACGTGCCGGACGCCGGTCAGCAATGCAATCGACCACGCGAAGTTTCGCAGCCGCTCACATGATGCTGTGATTCGCGTTTATCATGCGGGCAACGTGATCGAGATTGTTGCCGGATTCGTCGTAACAGAATACGAGTCTGAAGGAGAATGGAGATGGAACAGACTGCACTTTTAGTAATCGGCGCTGGTCCGTACAGCATTGCGACGGCGGCGTACGCGCAATACCTCGGCGCAACCGTGACGTTCGTGGGCAAGACGCTCGATTTTTGGAAGACAAACATGCCGCGCGGCATGTTCCTGCGCTCGGGTTTGGCTAATCCAGCAGGTGTCGATTCAGTTTGATGTCTGTTCGAGGATGCGATGAACACCAGCCATAGATTCGTCGGTTCCCGTTCGTGCGAAATTTTCGAGTAGTTCCACAAGGCGCGACTCGTAAGAATCGCACTTAGGGGACTCGCCATTTGACTGGACCCATTCGGGATGTTGCATCCGCAGGTCGTCGTGAATCTGTTGACGGAGCTCGTTGTAGGTATGGATTTGGTAAGACATGGCAATTTGCTTTGGTGAAAGGTTCAAGTGTGGCGCGGAACCGTTCCCACAGAAGGCTTGGCGGAATCGAGCGTTCGTGCCGTGAGTACGCCCCACCACCGAGTGAGGCTACTCCAAAAGGGAGCTCGCACTTGCCTCCTGTGTGCGCGACGCTGGGCCAACTCGATCACTTTGTGACGCTGGCGTTGCAGCAAAACGGCCAGCAGTCCGCTTTGCGTAAGGGTTAGGTTTGATTTTGTCATAACATAGTTTTTTCTGTTTTTCATAAGCACCTCCTTATTCGAGGTCTGACAGTGCTCCCGACAGATTCCCATATGGGACCTTCGTCCTATGCCTTTAGAGGGATATCAGACCTTCTCATGAGCATCGACCTGTACGAAGTCCGCCCGCGCAAGGATCATCGCGGCGTCGATCTGATTTCCGATGGGCTGCCATTCGGTCGTCTCTGGTACGGCGAGCCGAATGCAGCCAGCAATGCAGTCGATTACGCGAAGTCTTTCAGCCGATCACATCGCGCTGTGATTCGCGTTTACGATGAAACGGGCAAAGTGACCGAAACGCACGAGCACGCGGGAGATTTTAAAGAACCGTAACGCTGCGTGAAACAAAAGGCCGCCACGCGGTGAAACGCGACGGCTGATTGCGAAAGTTTAAGGCTTCTTTGGATTACTTACCGAGGCGGTGCGCAAAGTAGCGCGGCCTTCGCTGACGTTCTCGGCGGCGCTGTTGAAATTGCCGCGGTCTTCGGGTTTGGGTGGTGATAAGGCGTGGCCTACTGGCGCAAGCGCAAAGCAGGCGAACAAGAGGGGGATAGGAATCCACTCCCCGGCAGATCCCAGCAAATTTAGTGCACGCTCGTTGTGATCACTTCCAGCATTTTTACCTCTTGGCACGCCATTGTCGGCTGAGCACATCCTGCATTTGGGACATACAGAGTGGAGCCGTCTGGTCCGAGCGTTATGTTGCGTGGGAAGGCATTATCCGCATTCGGAATAACTTGTTCTACGGTCGGCGCCGCGGGGTTGCTAACGTCCATGATCGCCACGCTGGCGGTGCAAGGTGGCCTACCCGGGGGCGGGCTTACGCACCCGCTCTCATAAAAATACCGGTTGCCATTTGCCACGGCCAACAGGTTATCCCCGTTAAATAACGCCATGCCTACAGGCGCTGTGCCATGAGTATCCCCATATCCAACCAATGCGTCGTTTGGGGAATGCGAGACCAACGTCGCTCGATCGAAAGCTAAAACTTGATACCCACTGGCTCCTTGTTCCGGCGGCAATGGCAATTCGTTGTTTCTACCACGCGTTGCCACGAAAACATATTGACCGTCTGCCGTTTCGACTGCCCGAACTGGCGAACATCCGCAGGCAATAATCGTTTTGATCGAAGCCTGCCCCATCCCTCTCCTTGCTTTGTTAACATCGATAACCGTTAGCAGGCCGTTGGATGCTTGCGTTCCATCTGATTTGTTATCGCACCTATTTACACTATCCAGGCAACCTGGGCAGAGGACGGTACCGTTTGGGCTGTTTTGGACATTGGTCGGATCCCGATACGGCATCATGGTTTCGGGATTGATACCCTCTACAGCTCCTTCGCTCGTGACAAAAACATACTTGCCATCATGCGACGTAGTTACTCCCGGAATAGCGCTGCCGCCCGGTATGTATATGTAAGGGTTTGGCACGATTGACTTTGTTCCAGGCGTAAATCTACCAGAATGGTCGCGTCGAGTTCTGATGATGCCTATTGTCCCGCTCCCAGCGTTAATATTTGGTGGGGGACTGGGCAGTACCCCATATTCATTGGCAACAAATGCATATTGTCCATCAGGTGTGACGGCCAGATCAAAACTACCAGGTGGACAAAGATGCTCCGGACTAGGGCAGTTCGGATCCACCGGCGGTTGTTGAACATTGATAACGCCGTCTATGGCACATGGTTGGTTCAAACTAGCCAGACGAAAAAATTCAGCACCCTGCTCCTCAACCGCGGCACCAACACTGACTTGCGGCGAACCCGGAAAAAATTGCATGCCGTCAACTGTTTGCACGGGCCCTCCGGGAGACGGGGGCGTGCTGCCCGGGATCGGCTGTGGAAAACTAATAATTTGTTGGCCGCCGCATGGGTTTGTGAAATCACTCTTTCTGAAAACCTGAACACCCGTGGCCCCGAATGGCGGATGCGCGACTTGGCTTACCGAGACGAGTACATAACTGTCATCAGCCGTAACCAGCGCATCATTGGGGGTTCCGAAAGTTGGATAGAACTGCGCATCCACCGTCACCTTGGGCGACGTCAAACGCGCTGAATTACCGTATGAAACCCCTCCCGCAGCGCAAAGAAGAAGGGCCAGAGACGCGACCATCAGGAGGGCTGCCATCATCTTGCGGAGGAAGCGCCTCCTGATGAATCCGTCATTGCGTGACGGATCGATTCGGCAGTTTCCCAGAACGGAATTGGTTGAGTGTGAAGTTATCGGTTTTGTTGTTTTCATTTGTTTGTTGAGATCGGATTGCTTGAGTTTGAGGCTCAGGTCACGCCCAGCGCCGCGCTGCCCTCTCTTTTGGCTTTTCCTGTGCATAAATTGTTCAGAAGACCGCTCCGGAACCAGGAATCATCTTCACGAGGCGCTTTGAATAGCAGGCTCGCTTCGGCTGACTCGGGGCTACCGTTGGAGCTGGGGGATCGCGCTAAACGGTGTCTCAGCGAACGTCCAGCCCAAGCGGCTTATTCAGCCGTGCCGAAGATAAGGTGAAACTGTCGGATGACGTAATCGAGAAGGTTCTTAGATGGTCTGCGACAGTTTGTCGAGGCTTTGTTTCACGCACTCCGCAGTCCTCTGGGCGTTCTGCCGCACAAATCGCAGATTCCAGTTCCAAAAAAGCAGTCAGCTTATCATCCGCGTGCACGATGAAGCGTTGACCATCGTCGCGATGTGCATCTGTAATCCAGATCGTTCGTCCGCTGGAATCAATCGCTGAGACGCAGCCCCAACTAAAACCGGCCTTGCTGAGATTGTCAGCGATTACTTCCCAATGCTTCATCCGGTTCAGGGCAATCGCACTCATGATTATTTCGGTGGGTTTGAATTGCGGATTCGAGTTCGAGAAAGGCAGGCAACTCTTGGTCTGCTTCCACAATAAAGCGTCCGGCGTCCTCGCGCTCTGCGGCTACAACCAAAATGGATCGGCCTTTGCCATCCGTAGTTGTCATACTGCCGCAATTCCATCCAGCGTTGCGGAGATTTTCGAGGATGATTTCCCAGTATTTCACGACAAAAGAAATCTTACGAATTCTGCCTCTTTTGTTCTACACACGGCAATGACAAAGTGATATATGCCGTCGCGTTGATGCGCGGGATTATCACGATTGCTGCCTGTTCGCTTAGGACCCACAGCGCCATCATTCGCAAGCCTGCACGCTTTACAGGACACGGCGCTCTGTGATTCAATGTCGCCTTGGCTTATCGGCTTTCTTGTTAGGTGTTTCGCATGTTCATCCTCTCATTCATCGCTCCGTCCAGCGCGATTGGCCTGACATTCTGGACATTCCTCGTCGTAGCGATAGCGGTTGGAACGCTGCTTATATTCTTGTTCGGTCGTTGGATTGGCCGCGTTAAGCTCACGCTGGCAAATGCCTTTTGGGGTTCGGCCATTGGCCACGTGCTTCCATCCCTTGTCACGTTCGCTATCAGAGTCATCGTCCAGATCGGCCACGTAGGTTTTCTGTTTTACCGGTATCTGGGCGTCGCTTTGGTTATTGACCTTCTCGTTGCGCTGGTCTTTCAGACGGTGCTCTTCCAGATCATCGCTCGCAGACAAAACGAGATTCTGCGTCCGTGGCGTGCCGCTCTAATCGCGCTTATCGTGATTGTCGGAGATTTTCTGATTGCTTCACCGATAGTTGAGTTAATTCAGCGTGGCACGGGTGGATGATCGCGATCCCTGCACGCTTTACGGCGCACGGCGCTTTGTGATTAAATCTCGACGCTATGCCGCGCACTGCACACGTTTACGAAGTCCGCCCGCGCAAGGATCATCGCGGCGTCGATCTGATTTCCGATGCGCTGCCATTCGGTCGGCTGTGGTATGACGGACCGAACGCTGCCGGCAACGCAATCGGCTACGCTATGCACGACAGCCGATCAGCCGATGCAGTGATTCGCGTTTACAATGAAGCGGGCAACGTGATTGAAACGCACGAGCACAAAGGCGATTTCAAAGAGTGGTAAGAGTCGCGGTGGGAAACAAAAAGCCGCCACGCGGCGAAGTGTGACGGCTGATTGTGAAATGCTGAGAGCGCGGCTTTACGGATTGTTGACCACTTGCGGCGCACGTTTGCTCGCCTCAAGCTGTGCGCTCACTTTCTGGATTTGCGTTGCCTGCTGTTCGAGCCGTGCGGTGACAGTCTGCAATCCTTTCTGCTGCTGGGCCACCGTAGACTCTAGCTGCGTGATCGTCGCTTGTTGTTCCTGCGCTGTGTGATGCTCTTTGAGGAACTCATTGAGCAACATCGCATTTACCGCGTCGTAGCGGACAGTGTATGGCTTTCCTTCCTTGTCTGGCAGCACCAGGGCTGGATTCACCTTCGCCACTTCTTCGGCGATCAAACCAAATTGCGGTGTGCCCGTGGCGTCGCTTTTGTAGTGAAAGGTGACCGGCCTAAGCGCCAAGATGGCCTCACTCGCTTTCTCCATGGTGGCGATGTCCTTCTTGAAACGTGCCGAGGAGCCCTGCACGCCCAGGTAACCCTCGGTAGTCACAAGAACCGGCGTGCCGAAGGACTGCGTATCGTTAACAATGCCAGCGATGATGGTGAATGCCTGGGTTCCTTGGGTGCCGATACGGATTGTGTTGGACTCCGCAGCAGCACCTAAGTTGCCAATATCGATATTGTTACTGCCCGTGGTGAGATTGAAACCGGCATTAAATCCCAAGGCGATGTTGCCGCCGCCGGTGGTGTTGCTATAGAGTGCGCCCTCACCGGTGGCCGTGTTGCCATTTCCGGTAGTATTGCTAAAGAGTGCACCCTCACCGGTGGCTGTGTTGCCAATTCCGGTGGTGTTGCTAAAAAGCGCGACAGCACCGTTGGCCGTGTTGTTGTTGCCAGTGGTGTTGGACACGAGCGCTTGAAAACCGTTGCCTGTGTTGTTGGAGCCGCTGGTATTGCTCAGCAGCGCTTGACCACCGCTGGCGGTGT
>JBARAJ010000267.1:0-3004 GCA_049791915.1 Candidatus Udaeobacter sp. | reverse complement strand
TGACGATAGCGTATTCGAAGAAGGTTGGGCGCTTTATGGCGAGGAGATGCTGTCCCGCACCGGGCTTTACCCGAACAACTCACCGGCACAAGGACAAATCCTGCGTCTGTCACGGTATCGGGCTGCGCGGATCGGGGTGGATGTGAATCTTCACAGTGGCCGATGGACTTTCGAACAAGCAGTGAAATACTTCATGGACGCCGGTGGATTGGATCGTGAAGCAGCAGAAGGCGAAGCAGCCGGCGCGGCATCAAGCCCGACGCAGAAAATCAGTTACATCACCGGCAAATGGCAGATCATGAATTTGCTCGGCCGTTACAAAGATAAACAGGGCGAGAATTTTCGACTCGGCCAATTCCATGATGACTTGATCAAAAATGGCAGCCTCCCGGTTTCCGTGGTCGAATGGATTCTGCTCGACGACCCGAGTTCGCTTCAGAAAGCGGTGAAATGAGATTGTAGGGCGTCTGTGTCAACCCCGCATGCTTTCGGGGTTCACAGAATGGCGCCACGGGGATGCGAGCGACATAGACGGGCAGGCCTCTGGGCCCAAACGAGCGGGAGCGAGTGGGTCAAACGCCCTACAGTCATTGAGACTCCGTGAGCAAAGCAAAGAGGGCTCCGCAGTTTTCCACGAAGCCCTCAAGCATTCGGTTAGGCGGTTATTCTTACTGCGGTCCCCGAGCAATAGAGAGTCACACCAGAGCTACTGGATTCGGCCCCGATGAAGCCACGGTCCTCAAGTCTTGACACGCGGGACCGAATCGACGCAACATCGGCGACTTAAAGGACCGCCATATGAATTCGACGCTTGTGTCTCGAAATGTTTTGCTCTGTGCCGCCGCAATCTTCATTGCGAGTTGCGGCACGGCGACGTTCACGAAAACGGGAAGCGATGCCACGATCGAAAGCCTGCGCAATTTTGAGCTCGCCTTTATCGACGAGTTTGCTGTGCCTGGCAAAAAATTCAACGCCGCGGCATTCAACGCCAAGGTGAACGAAGGCAACGCAAAATTTCAGCAGGCCATCGCCGATGAGAAATTCACCGCGCGTCGTCCTGTGCTTGTCGATCTTAAAGCGCAGTTCGACGCTGATGCGGCGCATTTAAAAAGCAAAGCCAACCACGGTAAAATCACTCCGGCGTTGGCGAGCGAGATGAAGAAGGACGTTAACAAAACCTACGATCATGCCCTCGGGCGGTAAGAAAAAGCGCAAAAAACCTTCGCGCAAAAAAAAATCCAAGCTCGACTCAGCGCTCGGTCAGGTGAGCGATGAATCGGTAGCGGCGGCGACGCAAGAATTTCAGGATCTGCTAGCACAAGCAAAGGGCGACACGAGCGAGTTAGTCCGGCAAAATGCGGAGGAGGTTGAACGGCGTCTCGTCCTTTTAAAGAACCACGAGATCGACAAGGAAGATTTCGATTATTTTGTCGAAAATCAGAAACGCGATTTGCGCGTCTACGTCGATGGCCAGCCGGCGCAAGAGCAGGAACGCGCCGAGAAACTGACGTTACAAGTTCTGGAGGTAGCTGCGAAGGTGGCTATCGCATTGCTTTAGCCGTCACGGCTGATGCGCTGAGGACAGCGCACTCTACAGCGTCCTGGTTGTAGCCACGGGCCTGCAGGCCGTCCGTTTTCAATTCACACACAGCGTGGCTACAGCAGCGAGCTAGCTCTCGCTCTTAACGGGAGCGCTTTATGAGCTCGCGCAACCGATCATGTGGCAGCGCTTCGACATGGTGATTGTCGCGGCCGGTCATCGATTGGTTGTCCACCAGTGCATTGACGACGGCTTCCTCGGTGGCTTGGACCACGCCTGTGAAAAGCGGATCCATCAGATCATTCGGAATTGTTTGAACGGTGTGCGTCACTTGGTCCGGATTCGTGACGTTTGGATTCGCCGTTGAAAAGGCGATGAACAAATCCCCGGAGCCATTTCCGGAAACTGTTCCCGTTCGCGCAAGGCCAAGGGACACGCGCCTTGCCAGCCGTTTTAGTTGGTTAGGCAACAATGGTGCATCGGTCGCCACGACAGCGATACATGAGCCGCTCTCTTGCTTGTAAACTTCACCGGGAATCTCTTTGCCCACCGGCATGCCAGCGATCACGAGCTGCGGCCGCCGACCAAAGTTCGCCTGTAGAAATACGCCCACGACAAACGTTCGCGCCGGAGCGTCTTTCGAAGTGCGAATGTCAATCTGGCGCGAGGCCGTTCCGTTTCCGCCCTTAAACTCGTAGCAGATCATCCCCGTTCCGCCGCCGACGCTCCCCTCTTCAATTACGCCACCATGCGCAGTGTCGAGCGCATGAAACACGTGTTCCGGTTTGACGTGAAAACCATTGATGTCATTGAGCCAGCCGTCCCAGGTTTCGGCGACGACCGGTAAACTCCACCAGTACCCGGTGGTGTCGGGCGCACCGTGTTTGATTCGCCAGGCGATGACAGCGTCACGGGCAACACCGACGCTGTGCGTGTTCGTAATCACGATTGGTCCTTCCAAAAACCCGCTTTCGTCTACCCATGCGGTGCCCGTCATTTCGCCGTTGCCGTTCAAGCTGAAATAGCCGGCGTAAACCGGGTCGTTGAGAGAATTGTGTCCACGCGGAATGATTGCGGTAACGCCGGTGCGCACTGGGCCTTTGCCAACTTCCAGTTTTCCTTCGCCACTGATCAAGGTCGTGTAGCCGACCTCCACACCGGGGACATCCGTGATCGAGTTCAGTTTCCCTGGCGTGCCATCGAACGGCACGCCGAGATCGCGCGCGCGAACAACTTTGATGTCGGCGAGCTGCTTTACCGGCGGCGGTGATTTAATCGGTTCGCGCCCTGAAAGCTCCAGACCGGACAAAACTGTTAGACTCAAAAGAGCAATTGTACGTATTCGCATCGGCGAAGGTTCATCTAAACCAATCCGTCGAAATGGAAAGCATGCTTTGATTTCAATCCCACCAGCCTTAAGCTCTAAACGTCATGCGCAGAGTCGGCCTGAGTGGTTTGTTGATT
>JBARAJ010000266.1:0-2917 GCA_049791915.1 Candidatus Udaeobacter sp. | reverse complement strand
AGCCGCTTCAACGCCTCGGGTTTGAGGTCGCGCACCTTTCCCGCCTCCACCTCAGTGAGTAGCCGTCGCAACCAGCGACGATCGAGCAGGCGCACTTCGATCAGGTGATCCAGCAGGTAACGGCCGCGGCTGCCTAGCACCGTTCCCAGATCATCTCTCATCGCGCGCGTCTTGGTGAGGTCCAAGTCGATTTGCTGCAAGCGCCGGCGCAGGAGGCCACTCAGTGTTGAATGGGGGGCGAGATGAAGAAACAGAAGAGCCGGGTAGATTGTCTGGGCCACACTTCCCTCCTGGCGAAATCGTTCTAGTAGGAGTTGTTGAAAACGTTTTTTCCCTTTCGGAGTAATGCGATAAACAGTGCGCTCTCCGCCGCGCGCGACCTTTTCACTACGTCTTGAAGCGATCTCGCCGGTTTTAGCCAGCTGACGCACGGCGTAATAAAGAGTGCCGACATCGACGTCGGTATAGCACTCGACCAGGGCATTCTGGAGACGGCGTTTGATTTCATAGGGGTGGAGGTCGGCCCGGTGCAAGGCTCCGAGGATAAAAAATTCTGCTTTCATACTTTGATTAGAGTATTACAATTACACTAACATGAAAATTGACTTAGACCAGGCCAAGCCAAATTCTCGCGCCACCAAACACTCAGCCTGGAAAACATTCGCCGCCATTCTCGCCGGGTTGGTCACTTGGGTCCTCGTTGCCAGCATTTTAAATTTTCCGCTGCGAGCCTGGTGGCCACATTATCATGAGGCGGAAACAGCTTTTAGTTTTACGCTCGGGATGAAGCTGGCCCGGCTCGCCCTCGGGGCCGCGGCTTCCCTTTGTGGCGGATTTGTCGCTGCGTGGATCGCGAACGGCCAGGCGGCGGCGGTGTCTCTTGGATTTCTGTTGTTGGCGCTCTTTATTCCGAATCATTATCTGCTTTGGAACAAGTTCCCGGTTTGGTATCACCTAACCTTCCTGGTCTCCTTGTTTCCGCTCACCGTGCTAGGGGCGATTTTGAAGCTGTCCGGCCGGAGGCGGGCGTTGAACTAACCCGCTCCTCCTGGATAGGATTGAGCCAGGATTCGTTTTTAATTGGTAAATCACAAATGACGCCGTTAGCATGGGCTGTACGGTTGGCTGTAATTGTTTAGCAATGCGATTTATTTGAGACGAACGAATTGAGGAGGTCATAATGGCAATCAAAATTGCACAGATCGAAAATCTTCAGCAACTGGACGTCCTTGTCGCGGGTCCCGACGATGCGAACCATCTCTTCATCATCGATGGACAATTTGATACGAACCTGGCTATAGGATCTCAAGGGACTAATTTCGCCGTAGCAAAAGAAACCTTCACTGTGTTGATCGGGCCCAAGCTCGCTAACAGGCAGTTCGTTCGAGCAATTGCGACAGCTTCAATCGTGAAAACGCAAATCGCTAACATCGCGCCGGGAGGATTTGCGAATTGGAACATCGTAGATGTTGATGCCGATTGGGATGACGAGTCCGGGCAGGTTGAATTGAGAATCGAGGCACAAGTGAGTTGTTTGGGTTCGAATCAGAGTGCGAGCATCACTGGCTTCGCCTTTCATGCAACGATTCTTGCGGCCCTTCCTGCTAATTAAAATTGCTCTGAGGCGACTCGACCGCGCGAACGGCGGATCCTAAAAAGACGCGTTTTGCTCGTTACGAAATATTTTTAAGAGCTTCAGCCGCAACCTGCTGGCGAAAACCGAGTTCAAGGGTTATAATATCTGCCATGAAAGCAAAACACAGCTTCGTGAGGAATGTTTTTCTGATGTTGGTTTTTGGGTGCGCAATTCTCATCAGCACTATTGCGCAAGGAGGTCCCACTGGGTACCTCCGGTCTAATCACCACTTCGCCCCTGGCCGCATCATCGTGGATAGAACGCCGAACTTCGGATGGAATCTCGGTTTCAATCTTCTTATCGATGGAAGGTCTGTTGGGAGCGTCGCCCAGGGTCACAGCTATAGCACATGGCTACCACCTGGGCCTCATGTGTTGACGGTCCAAAAGGTACCGGCTACAGGCTTTACCGCACCTACTTCGACAACAGTGAACATCCAGCCCGGTGCCGAGCATTTGTACACCGCCATGTGGGATTCAGGTCTGGTTTATCTCCAGCCGGGAGGAGTTTGGCTCTCGCCCGGAGCGTACTGGCAAAATCACGGTGATGGTACCCCATAGCGGCGTTGCTGACTGTTCAAGACCGTTCGCGGCTTAGGTCCTACCGCGCGCTGCTAATCGCGACCAATCCCGATGCGTTTTGCTTTCTTTAGCAGCGTGCTCGCGCTCTGTTTTTGCCTATTGGAAAACGGATGCTCGAAAGGAATCACTAGGACGACAGTGGCGTTCGTGTTTTTGGCAAGAGGCAACGTCGTTTTCGGCGACGCGGAACGAAATGATTTCCAACCGGTCACGTCCAAAAGCAAAATTCACGTGGGCGACGTCGTGCGGACATCAGACGGTGCCTCAATTAATCTGGCGTTGATCCCGGGAGCATTCGTCCAACTGTCCGGAAATTCCGAGATCAAAATAGAAGACCTCAGACTAACGAAGGACGGCAACGACACCGCCGAACGCATGCTTGATCGACGTGCGTGGATACGATTGAACCGTGGAAGAATTGTTAGTTTGTTCAGTCAGAGTGATAAAACCGCAACAGAGTTTGGCGTCATAACAGGCCAGGTAACGTTCAGGCCTGAGTACGATTGTCTGTTCTCGGTTTGGACTGACGGCACAACAAGCAGAGCAACGTGCCTGCGAGGCGAAGTGAGCGCATCCGCCGGCACGCAACCGCCGTTGAAAATTGCCGCGGGATATTTCTCTCAATGGCCAACAGCCTCCAAGGAACCGATCGCTGCAACTGCCAACGCGAGCGCGCAAATGGACATCAAAACGGCACTCG
>JBARAJ010000265.1:0-2222 GCA_049791915.1 Candidatus Udaeobacter sp. | reverse complement strand
CCGAGAATCAAAAACGGCGTATGCACGCGGTGAGCTACTTCGGAAGGGTTGGCAAAAATCCCCGCGCCTACGATGCCGCCCATCACGATCATCGTCGCGTCAAACAACCCAAGCTGCCGGCGAGGTTTCGAATTATCCAACGTTGTCATGTCGAGCGAAGTCGAATTCTGTAGGGCGTCTGTGCCAGACGCCAGGCGTTTCACAGAAACGCCCTACAACAATTGTTTGCACTCGCTCGAGTACGCGGAACGGCCTGAGGGCAGGCCGTCTCCAACATTCACCGAAGAGCGCCTGGCGATGGAGCCAGCCCACCCTCGGCCTGGGTAGAAGAATCATCGAGCGCTCGACATCAAGGGATCTTGTCACCTTGTTAAGGTGCCAGCTTGTAAATCCTAAATTCAGGTGTCGCTTCGATCAGCGTCGCGTGTTTACTCAAATCGCCGACGAATTCCGGATACGAGTGCATCCACCAAAAAGTATTCCTGGTAAGAACAAAATGCGTTGCTCCACGGCGCCGCAACCCCTCGAAATTCTCGATTGCCTGCTCGCTGTCGTCGGGGGTGCCGTTGTAAATCGCGTCGTTCTCTGGAAAATGCCACCCCTTGCGCTCCGCGTAGTAAAAGATGGTCGGATCGCCCATGTCCGCGGCCACGATCAACGCATCGGGCGGTGTCACTTTTTTCAACTCCAAACCGGCATCGCGAAGTTGCTCCGCAGATGATTGGTAGAACGGCTGAACGCACCAAGACGCAAGAGTTGTGAACGAACTCACGAGCAGAACTGACAAAGTCACCGCGGTGAGTCGCGAAGAAATTTTCGAGGCGACAAAGGCGCAAGCGGCGCCTGCAAACGCGGCGGCGATCGGTATGAGTGGAAGTTGATACCATAGGTGGCGATTGCCGTAGCCGAGGACGATGACGAAAAGAACCATCGCAACCAGCCACCAATGAAAAAGGCGAGAGTACCTCGATCGCGGCGCAACAAGCAAGCCAATCAGCGCCATGAGTGAGAGAAGCGGCGTGAGGCTGGATACTAAAGTGTGTTGTGCAATGTGCCAATACCACGAGAAAGATTCGATCCGAATCCCGCCGGCGCCGAAGAAGTGATGGGGATAAAATTTCTGTGCTATTTGAAGCGCGTGCCAGTACCAGATCGCAGACGGGACCAGTGCGATCGCGGCGAAGAGAGCGCCGACATAGATTGTAGGGCGTTTCTGTGAAACGCCTAGCGTCTGACACAGACGCCCTACAACCAGATATAAAATCGGCGCGACGATAACGATGCTCGTAATCTTGATAAGCAACGACAGCGAAATCGCGATGGCGGCGACGAAGAACGACGAGGATTCACCATGCTCGATCCACCGCAGAAAAAAATACAACCCGATAATCGCGAAGCTAAGCGACGGGACATCCGGCATGAATGAACGACCGGCGAAAACATTTAGTGGCGTAAAACAAAAGAAGAAAGTCGCCCAAACCGCTGCCGTGCTTCCAAAGATCTCGCGAACGAGCAAAAAGAAAAATGGCAGCGAAACCGCGAACAAAATCACCGCCTGAATTCGCCCGATCCATTCGTGCACACCCGCAAATTTGTAGCAAACCGCCGCGATGAACGGCAAAATTGGAAATTCCGTTCCAACAAAACCGGGCGCGTTGCCTGCCCAATCAACCTGCGGATAGCCGAAGCGAAATCCGTTTTGCAAAAAATTTCGCGCGATCGACGCGACATCGCTTTGCCGCCAACTCCAGTGATCGACGTAAGGTTGATCAATGAAAATCAGCCGCGCTGCCACTGCGAGAAGGCAAATTACAAATACGATCCTCGGCGCTGCATCTGTAGCCGTTGCCCCGCGGACGACGTCCGCTGGGCTTGCTACCGGTGTCGACGCGGCGTTTTCCACAGGAAAACGGCTATAGGGAACGCGCTCGGATATGCGCATCCCGCAAGCGTCTTGACAGGCGAGGTAAAGTCAATCGGGTAGAGTAATAGGGCAGGACGCGCTCACATGAAATTAATGGCTCGTGTTTGTTCTCCGGCGCGCGCCGGATTTTTTGCGCTGGCGCTCGTTGTGGCGCTTGGGCTCAGCGCGGCACGTGCGCAGAACGAGCCGATGCTCGTGCCTGACGCTGTCGATTATCAAAAGTTACTGCCGATTCTGCCAGAGCCTCCGGGGGGTTGGACTGCCGATAAGGCGGAGGGCTCAACCGAAGACGTGGGCG
>JBARAJ010000264.1:0-2521 GCA_049791915.1 Candidatus Udaeobacter sp. | reverse complement strand
GTGCTCAAACAGGAGGCTGGGTATGATGAAACGGAAATTGGTTTGGAAGTTTGGTACGTTTGTATTGGCCGGGCTCGCTTTCGTTGGACTACGATCTGCGCTTGGGGACGAACACGATAAGGTGATCCTCAGATTCGACACAATGGTTGGAGATCCTGGACCAAGCAGTTCGCTGAATATGGAGCGAGGCTTTGCTGGTGCGGGAGCGCCCTGGACCGTCCTGCGGTCAGCGCGGGGTGAGCTAAGGTCTGATGGCACACTGAAAATACACGTCAGCGGCCTGGTGATTCCACCTCCTACCTTGAACAACTCGAATCCGGTTGCTGAGTTTCGTGGGGCCTTGAGCTGCCAGGACCCAAACAACCTGAATAACAGCCAGATCTTTTTCACCGATCCTTTCCCGGCTACAATGGGAGTCGGCGCTGGAAATTCCGACATCGACGGCCACGTGCAGTTGCCCGATACATGTTTCGCGCCACTAATTTTTGTCACGAGTGCCGCGTCTACCGGGAACCCGAACGGAGTATGGTTCGCGGTGACTGGCTTTTCTCCTGCCTCGTTTACTCAAAACGACGACAACGACAATCAGTAGGCAAGAATCCTCGCGACGTAAGATCGCCCAACCTGTCCCTGGAGAATTGATATTGTGGCAAGTTTTGAGCGCAATGTAACAATGTTCCATTGGTGAAAGCCGCTGAATGGGATTTTTGGTAGGCACAGGAAACCAGATCCTCGACGAGCATCTCGCGACGGTTTGTCTCCTCCGAAATGAAAAAATATGCCCAATATCCACCTATCTTTCGGACGTCGAAATGGTGAATGCCTTCTTCGATTGACTTGGGGGCATCTTCTTGGAACGAGGATCGGCACACAATTTGGTTCAAGAGCAGACGCTCGATCAGCAGGTTTCGGAAAGTGGGATCCGAAGGGGCAGGAAAGAACTCTAAGCGAAACAGCCAGTGCCTCTTGACTCTGCGGCATCGTGGAAGACTTTATGCCAACGGGTCAGCGAGCGGATTGCACGGACAATTACAGTTCCGCCAGAGTGCGGTGAACGAGCGAGATGGAAATGGCTCCTTCCCCGACTGCGGAAGCCACGCGTTTCACGTTGCTGGAGCGAACATCGCCCACGGCGAAGACTCCGGGAAGGCTTGTTTCGAGCATGTAGGGAGGACGCGCTCCGGACCACGCGAGCGTCCCCGTTATGCCGTCCAAGTCGCGGCCAGTGAGAATGAACCCTTTGTTGTCGAGGGCGAGACAATCCGTTAGCCATTCCGTTCGCGGCGAAGCTCCCGCCATGATGAACACGTGGCGAATCTCGTGATCCGAAGTATTGCCGCTTTCCTTGTCTCGCCACGTGATGCGCTCGAGGTGCGTTTCGCCCGCAAGGGCGACGATTTCGGTCTTGTAGTGCAGCTCGATGGCAGGATTTTCTTCGATGCGCTGAATGAGATAGCGCGACATCGTATCCGACAACTTGCCAGCGCGTACGAGCATGTAGACTTTGCGCGCCGTTTGCGAAAGAAAAACAGCCGCTTGTCCCGCGGAGTTGCCGCCACCGACAACCGCCACGTCCTCTCGTTCGCAGAGCTGCGCTTCCATGAAGGTCGCACCATAATAAATTCCCAGGCCTTTGAATTTATCCAGATTGCTGAGCGACGGCTCGTTGTACTGTGCGCCGGTGGCTATGACGATGGCGCGCGCCGCGAGACTGTTCCCGTTGTCCAGAACCAGCTTGAAGGGCCGCCTTGCGCATTCCAATCGCACTACGCGGTGCGCGACCATCATCCTTGCTCCGAACTTTTCGGCTTGCACGATCGCACGTGTCGCCAGTTCTTGGCCCGAGATTCCTGTTGGGAAGCCCAGATAATTTTCGATTTTGGAGCTGGATCCCGCTTGCCCTCCGGGTGCCGTGGTCTCGATCATGAGCACATCGAGACCCTCCGATCCGGCGTAGACGGCTGCTGCCAGGCCGGCGGGACCCGCTCCCACAATAATCAGGTCGCGCACTTGCGATTCATCGATGGTGGTGTTGAATCCCAGACAATCAGCGAGTTCTTGATTGGAAGGATTGCGCAGGACGGAGCGACCGCTACAAATGACAACGGGAATCTCAGAGGGTGTTACTGCAAACCGGTCGAGAAGCTCTTGGGAAGTATTGTCGGTGTCGAGATCCACGTACCTGTAGGGATAGCCGTTCCTGCTCAAGAATTCGCGCAGTCGCAGTGTGTTGGCAGAGTGTCGGGAACCGAGCAGGATGACGTTGCTTTGGCCCTGACTGATGAGTTGCAGCCGGCGGAGAATGAAGGCCCGCATGAAAATGTCACTCAATTCGGCGTCTCTGGCCACAAGCGAACGCAAGCCATCGCCTGTCAGTTCCAGGAATTCGCCGGGTTTCGTTACGCGGCCGCGCACGAGACAGCGGCGTCCGGAGATCATGGTCATTTCTCCGGTGAACTCTCCCGGCCCGTGTCTTGCGATCAGGTGTTCGCCTGCGAGGTCCGGCTGCACGATCTCCAAT
>JBARAJ010000263.1:0-35077 GCA_049791915.1 Candidatus Udaeobacter sp. | reverse complement strand
TTCGTGATTACCCATGACGTCGGCTGAGATACGGCAATCATTTCTCGATTTCTTTCGCGAGAAAAAGCACACCATTGTGCCATCGTCGCCGCTTCTTCCCGACGCCCCGAATCTGCTGTTCACGAATTCCGGCATGAACCAGTTCGTGCCAATTTTTCTCGGGCAACAAAAACCGCCATGGAAACCGCCACGCGTGGCTGACACGCAAAAATGCATCCGCGCCGGCGGAAAACATAACGATCTCGAAGATGTCGGGCTCGACACGTATCACCACACGTTTTTCGAAATGCTCGGCAACTGGAGCTTTGGCGATTATTTCAAAAAGGAAGCAATCGAATGGGCGTGGGAATTACTGGTCGAACGCTGGAAATTTCCGCCCGAACGGCTGTATGCGACCGTCTATCAGCCTGGGCCTAACGAGCCGAGCGAGTTCGATCAGGAAGCGTACGATCACTGGGGGCGTTTGTTTCGTGAAGCCGATCTCGACCCGAAAGTTCACGTTCTCAGCAGCGGAAAAGCCGACAATTTCTGGATGATGGGTGACACCGGCCCGTGCGGGCCGTGCTCGGAAGTACACATCGATCTGACGCCAGATGGCGATACGCGTGGCGCGCTCGTGAACAAAAATGATCCGCGCTGCATCGAGATTTGGAACTTGGTTTTCATCCAGTTCAATGCGAATCCGGACGGCTCATTCAGGCCTCTACCGCAGCGCCACGTCGATACCGGCATGGGTTTCGAGCGCGCCGTCGCAATCATTCAAGGGACGAAAAATCTCACGGATTTTTCCGGTACGATATCGAATTACGAGACCGACGTCTTTCACCCCATTTTCAATGAGCTGGAGAAACTGAGTGGAAAAAAATACGCGAACACGCTCCCCACTGTAGGGCGTCTCTGTGAGACGCCGGCGGCTGACACAGCCGCCCTACAACATGAAATCGAGCAAGAGAAGATCGACATCGCTTTCCGAGTCATCGCCGATCACATCCGGTCGCTAAGCTTCGCGATAGCCGATGGAATCATTCCATCGAACGAAGGCCGCGGTTACGTCTTACGGCGCATTCTGCGTCGAGCAGTCCGCTATGGCCGTACGCTCGGTTTCCACGAACCCTTCTTCTTCAAGCTCGTCGATGTATTGGCAAGAACGATGGGCAATGTGTTCCCGGAAATCCGTGCGAAACAAAGATCGATCACAGAAAGAATTCGGCACGAAGAAGAATCTTTTAATAAAACTCTCGATAAAGGCATCGAGGAGTTTGAGGCGATGATGCGAGGTATGAAGAGCGACGCTTCAATCGTCGCTCCGCTTGGCGGATTGCCGATTTTGCGTGGACGGTCCGTATTCAAGTTATACGACACATACGGATTTCCGCTCGATCTCACAGAGCTCATGGCGCGCGAACGAGGATTTGTTGTCGATGT
Source organism: Candidatus Udaeobacter sp. (assembly GCA_049791915.1). Lineage (GTDB taxonomy): Bacteria > Verrucomicrobiota > Verrucomicrobiia > Chthoniobacterales > UBA10450 > Udaeobacter. The sequence goes on along the minus strand of JBARAJ010000263.1, from coordinate 33,652 downwards.
TCCCGAGTTCGAGAAATTGATGGACGAGCAGCGCGAGCGCGCACGCAAGGCTCAAAAAAAGGAGGAAATCACTGTCGAAGAAGGCGAGGTCGGAGTCGAGCCGACCAAATTCCTTGGTTACGATTTTCTCGAGACGGAAGCAGTCGTTGAAACCGTTCTTCCGGGCAAACACTCCGATGAACTGAATATCGTTGTGGATCGAACGCCTTTCTATGCCGAAATGGGCGGGCAGGTTGGAGATCAGGGATTACTGCACGTTCCTGGGCATGATTGGACCGAAATTGGTCAGTTGCGCGTGATCAACGCGCAAAAGCGTGGCGACGTTTTTATCCATCGCGCGGTGCTTGTGGAGGGTCGCGCGCCGGAGCCCGGCGAAGCGGTGCGCATCTCAGTAGATGCTGATCGGCGCAAGCTGATTCAGGGACATCACACCGTGACCCATTTGTTGCACTGGGCATTGCACGAAGTCGTCTCGCGCGATGCTTCGCAAAAAGGCAGCTACGTCGGACCCGACAAATTGACGTTCGACTTTTCCAGCGCGCCTCTTACGCCGGAGCACAAGCGCCACATTGAAAAATTAGTGAACGAAAAAATCGCCGAGAACGCGCCGGTTTCGTGGACTGAGATTCCATTCGCCGAGGCAAAACAACGGAAAGACATCATTCAGTTCTTCGGGGAGAAATACGGCGACACTGTTCGCGTATTACAAATCGGCGGATCGGCTCACGCGCTTGACGGTTATTCGATGGAGCTCTGCGGCGGCACCCACGTGTCATCCACGGACGAGATCGGGCCGTTCCGTATTGTGAAAGAAGAAGCCATCGCTGCGGGAACGCGGCGCATCGAAGCAGTCGCAGGCGACGCGGCTCGGGCCTGGAGCAAGCAGGAAGCGGCGCGACAGCAGGAGAAGTTTGAAATGCTTGCGCGCAAGAAACCAGACATCGCGGTGCTCCCAGCTTTCGACGATGATGCAGCGACAGCCCAAATGCTGCAACAAATCGACGCGCGCGCGGCGCATTTTGAAAAAGTGGATGCCGATGTTCGCGAGTGGGAAAAGAAAACGGCGAAATCTGCTGAGACAGAACTGAAGAGCAGGGCTGCTAAAATCGCGAATGAGCTGGCGCAATCGCATGCTGAAAAAAACTTCTGCGTGGTGGAAGTACCGGATGCGGATGGAAAACTCCTCCAGGCAGTCGCAGATGCCTTAAAGTCCAAATTCAAAGGCCCAATCTTTCTTGCTGGCACGCGAGACGGATCAGTCGCTTTGGTCGCTTATGTCCCTGCGGCGCTGACAGCGAAGTTTCAGGCGAACAAATTGATCCAACAGATCGCGCCCATGGTAGGCGGAAGAGGCGGAGGACGTCCGGAGAGCGCGCAGGGCGCCGGGAAAGACGCAAGCAAAGTGCCTGAAGCGCTGGCAAAAGCGAGAGAGCTCCTGAGTTAACGCAAGGGCAGAACCTACAAGCCGGTTGTCATTCTGAGCGAAGCGAAGAATCTCAGATTATTTTTTGGACTCGATTCTCGCAAAGGAAACAGGCCAGAGATGTTTCGCTCCGCTCAACATGACAGTGCCGTATTGACGTAATCTTTACGCTGCGTTCGCGCTAGGCGATCCCAGTTTTTCCGCTCGTGCTCCGAGCCGCAATCGACATCCATTAGCAGCGTGTTGCCGTCCGGCGAAATGCTCAGCCGATCACCGCTGTTCATGCTCGCATCAGTCAGAATCTTCGAGAGCTCCCATTTCTTCAAAACGTTTCCATCGAGATCGGCAACGAAGATCTTTTCGCCGCATTCGTATGCGATTTTTCGCTGCGCGGCGTTAACAAGCGTGAAAAACGCGATGCAAAGGAAGATCGCAACAATGAAGTGCTTCATGCATTCGGAGCGCTCACGCTTGGAAAGCGCGCATTCTTGATTAGGAGTTTCAAATTTTTTCCATCAGTGGACATTCGATAAATCGAATCTTCCTTCTCGCTGGAGGCGCGGCTGAGAAAAAGAACGTTGTCGTTGTCGAGCCAAACACCGTCCCAGCCAAATAATTTCTTCGGCGTGAGCCTGGTCGCCTTTTGCGACTGCACATCGAACGCCCAGAGCGCCGGCAATGGCCCGTCCCAGTTTTTGCGTCCCGATTCTTCGCCCATATCGATGCTCAGAAGCAATCGCTTGCCGTCGGGCGACACATCGATGCGACCGTCACCGCTCATATCACCGTTCGGCACGATCTTGTTGATCTTCCATCGCGCGCGCACCGTGCCGTCGAGGCCGATCTGGTAAATGTTCGACATGTCCTCGCAAAAAACCGATTGGCCGTCGCGCGCCCAAATCGGCGAGTAACGCGTCACTTCACCTTGCACGCCGGGCTTGAGCACGTGGAAATTCGTCCCGTCGAAATTCACCACGGCAAGATCCCAAACTTCGTGAGGACGCGTAGTGAAAAGGATTTGTTTCCCGTCAGCCGTCCAGCTCGGGTAATAGGAATTATCGCCCGGGACGTCTTTGAAAACGTCAATTTTTCCCGTGGCAACGTTGATGACGGCGATATGACGCGCGTACGTCGTGTCGCTCGTTTTCTCCGTTGTGTTAAACGCGACGCGAGTTCCATCCGGCGAGATCGCAGGGAAGATGCCGTCCGCAATCTTTTTCTCACCTGTGCCGTCGAGATTGGCTAGCCAGACAGCCTGGTCTCGTTCAAACGCGATTTGCCGATCGCCGCAAAAAACTGAAGCGGGAGACGCTGCGAGCGCGAAAAGGAGGAGCATCATTTTCATGGCAATACGAGGGTGGCGAAAAAGGTGATGGCGAGCGCGGATACGAGGACCAGCAGATAAACAAATCCGCCGAAAAAGAATTTAAAAATACTTAAGAACCAGCCCTGCCGGTAAACGTACCGAATCGACAAGAAAATTTGCGTCACAAACGCGATCCAAAGGAGCGCGATCAACGATCCTGCAAGTGCACCCGGCGAGACACGATTGAGTCCAATTGTCGCCAGCACAATGAGCATAACCCCGGCATAGAAGAAGCTGTGGATATGCAACGCATATATTAGATGGTCGATATAGAAGAGACGGCGCCGGATGTAGAGAACTTTCAAAACAAAAGCGAACAGTGGGATGCAGCACAGCATCATGTAGGGGAGGTTGCTGAACAGGGTGCTGATAAAAAGCCCCATTTTCGTTCCGTGTTCACCCATCTTCTCTTTCGCCCGAGCTTCGATCCAGCGTTCAAACGGCGTGGTGGATTTCGCATCGTCGAAAACGACGAATGGCCGATCTCCGACGGGACCGTAGGTTTGCTGACCTGATTCGGCCGTCGGCGATGTGTCTGGCGGCGGTGTGGGGGACGGAGTTTGTTCGGGCGTCGGTGTTGTTGTTGCCGAAGACGTTGGCTTCGTCAGATAATCCAACGCTTTCTGCGCTTTTCGCCGCTGCTCCGGGGTAAGGTTGTCCTTTTTCAGTTCCGCTTCGATCTCGCCGCGCTTGTCTGCGATGGCCGCGGCAACTTCCGCGCGTTTTTCCTCGGGAAATTTCGTCGGGTCAATATGTATCCCTTTCGCTCCGTAATTTACGGCAAAGAAAAACAAGATGCTGGCGAGCAGATACAGCCGCAGGGGATTTACGTAGCGGACGCGCTTGCCGGCGAGAAACTCATTTGTCAGTCGCCATGGCTTTAAGATAAGAAGCGCGATGGTCGTAAAGAATTTGGAATCCCAATTCAGGAACTCGTTTAGTAGATCCGCGACAACGTGCCGGAAAGAACGGCGATACTCGATGGCTGGTTGGCCGCATTGAGCGCACCAGTGCCCCTGCAGCTCTGCGCCGCAATTTTCGCAGTGCGTCAACGATGGACCTGTGTCTTTCGCTCGACGGGACCGGCGCCGGCCTGCTCCCTCGAATGCACTAATCGCCGTGTCACCGAGAATAATTTTTGCCGGCTCATCGGACATACACCAGCGATGCTACAAAAATATTTTGTCCGCGTCGACTCAGCATAAACGCGCCAGGCTCGGCTCCCTTGGGGGTGTTACTCGGTTAGTTTGGCCGGGTTACCTCGCCCTTTGTTAGGAAGAGGCGGACAGAAGACAACTGTTGCACAAGGGCTGATAATCAAGGGACGCTAGCAGTCAGCTCCAAAGCTTTGGATTGACCACGCGAACTGCTTGATGAGACGATCTCGCGCGGTGGCACTGCAACTGTTCAGAACCAAAAGTCCGGATCACCTCATCGCCGAAGCGGCGGCGCCGGACCGACAGATGAAACGCACGCTCGGACCGCTTGCGTTAACCTGCATCGGCATCGGCGCAGTCATTGGCGCGGGAATTTTCTCGCTTACCGGAACCGCCGCAGCCGGTCAGACATTTGCGTCGGGTCTTGAAACGCCGGTCATCAATTTTATTCAAGCCTGGTTATCCGGAACGGGGGCTGTGCTTGGACGTGCGGGTGCAGGCCCCGCCATTGCCGCTTCGTTTATCGTCGCCGGAATCGCTTGCGCGTTTGCGGCGCTTTGTTACGCCGAACTTGCGTCCATGATCCCGGTCTCAGGCTCGGCGTACACTTATTCATACGCTACAATGGGCGAGATCGTGGCGTGGATCATCGGTTGGGACCTGATCCTGGAATATGCAGTGGGCAACATGGCCGTCGCGGTGAGTTGGTCAGGTTATTTCGTCCAACTCTGCGACAGCCTGTTTCACTTGAAGTTTCCGCTCTGGCTGGTGAACGATCATCAAACCGCCACAGATTTGCTCGCCAAAGGGGGTGCGACGTTGGAGGCGTTTTCATCGACCAGTTTGCCGGTCATCGCCGGCCACTCTATCGCATTTAATCTGCCGGCTTTGCTCATCGTTGCGGCGGTGACTGTCATTCTGGTTTACGGGATTCGAGAAAGCGCACAAGCGAACACGACGATAGTCATTATCAAAGTCGCCGTGGTCGTGTTCGTTATTGCCTTCGGCGCTTTTATGGTGAACCCCACCAACTGGCACCCGTTCATGCCGCATGGCTTTCCCGGTCTGATGAGCGGCGCGGCGATTGTGTTCTTCGCTTTTATCGGCTTCGACGCTGTGTCGACCACAGCTGAAGAAACACGCAATCCGCAACGTGACATGCCGATCGGGATCATTGCCAGTCTGATCATCTGCACGGTGCTGTATGTGCTGATGGCGGCGGTGCTTACCGGAATAAAGAAATACACGATTTACACCGGCGACGCCGCGGCGGTGGCTACCGCTTTCGCGAGCAAACCGTGGGCGCAGGCGCTGGTGAGCGCGGGCGCGCTCGCAGGCACAACTTCGGTGTTGCTCGTGTTTCAGCTTGGACAGCCGCGAATTTTCATGGCGATGGCGCGCGACGGTTTATTGCCGCAATACTTCGCCAGAATTCATCCCCGTTTCCGGACACCTCACATCACAACGATCTGGACTGGAGTTGTCGTCGGTGCCGTAGCGATGGTTACTAACATAGGCGAGCTCGCGGACCTGACGAACATCGGCACGCTGTTCGCGTTTATTTTGGTTTGCCTCGGCGTGAACGTGCTGCGTCGCGTTAACCCGGAACGACTGCGTCCGTTTCGCGTGCCGTTCGTTCCGATTTTCCCAATCCTCGGCGTGTTCATGTGTTTGGCTCTGATGCTGAGCCTGCCGGTGATGACATGGATTCGTTTTGTGGTCTGGCTCGCAATCGGTCTCGTGATTTATTTCCTGTACAGCGTGCGGCACAGCAAACTTCGGCGTGGCATCGACGTGGGGCTGACGGAAGATATTCCTCCGCCGATCATCAAGACGTAGTCGTCGGCATTTTACCGGCACTCATCCCACTAAGGCCGTTGTTTCGCGACGATTCTTATAAGGATGACCGATGAGTCATTAATCGAAAGTCAGCAGATTCCCGCGAACAAGCTGAAAGCAGCCTGGGAACTGCTCAAGCTTACGTTTGCAGAGTGGACGAACGACAACGCTTTCGAGTTGTCTGCTGCGCTCGCGTTTTACACGATCTTCTCAATCGCGCCCGTGCTTCTCATCGCCGTGGGCGTGGTCAGTTTCTTTCTCGCGCCCGATACGGCGACCGAACAGATCGTCGGTGAAATGGAAAAAATGATCGGTGCGCAGGGGGCCAATGCAGTGCGACAGGTGATCGAATCATCCCCCGGATTTGGCAAGGGCGTCTGGGCAGTGAGCCTTGGAATTGTCACGCTCATAATGGGCGCGACGGCGGTCTTCGGAGAACTGCAATCTGCGCTGAATCAGATTTGGGACGTCAAAGCAAAACCAGACCGCGGTGTGGTCATGTCGTTTGTTGTCGATCGGTCGCGCTCGTTTTCCATCGCCATTTGCGTGGGATTTCTCCTCCTGGTTTCACTTATTATCAGCGCGGTCATCAGCGCGCTTCAAAACTACATGAACAACTGGTTGCCCGGCATCCCGTGGGTTTGGCAAATGGCAAACGTCGTCAGCTCGTTCTTCGTGATCGCGGTTCTCTTTGCCATGATCTACGAATTTTTGCCCGATGTCGTGATCTCGTGGAGAGACGTGTGGATTGGAGCGGCAGTGACGGCGCTGCTTTTCACCGGAGGAAAATACGCGATCGGTGTTTACCTCGGACAAACTGCGACGGCCACTGCGTTTGGAGCGGCCGGTTCGCTCGTCGTCCTGCTGTTTTGGGTTTATTGCTCTGCGCTGATCAGCTTTTTGGGAGCGGAATTCACGCAGGTTTATGCCCGCCGCTATGGCCCAGGCATCCGGCCGCAAAAACATGCGGTTCGCGTCGGTCGTAAGAGCGATTCGATCTGATGTGACAAAAGCTGAGAGCAGTCGCATTATTTCGCATGGTCCAAGTCTCAGTTAAGTACGCCGGGGACTTGCATTGCGACGCGACGCACGGTCCCTCGCAAGCAAAAATTTCCACCGATGCGCCGAGCGACAATAAGGGCAAAGGCGAAGCCTTTTCGCCCACGGATCTGGTCGCCACGGCTCTCGCGACGTGCATCAGCACCACTATGGGAATCAAGGCGGAGGACCTCGGAGTTGATCTGCGCGGCATGACTGTGTCCGTGCAAAAGGAAATGTCGAAAGAGGGCCCGCGACGGATCGTTGCTTTGCCGTCAGAAGTTCACATCCCCCTCGCGCCCGATCATCCGCAGCGGGAAGTCCTTGAGCAAACCGCGCTCAATTGTCCCGTGCACAAAAGTTTGTCGCCGGAAATCCATCGTCCGACTAAATTTTTCTGGGAAGGATAAGTTGTAGCCGCGCAGCCCACAGAGCGACGGCTACATCTAACGCGGAGCTCATCGTCTGCCAAAGATCCATATGGAAATTCGAAAAGCAGTCGAAGCCGATATTCCAAACTTGCTTCCGTTAATGCGCCAGCTAGCGGAGTTCGAAAAATATGCCGATGACTTTGCCGTGACCGAGCACGTGCTGCGCGAACAGGGATTCCACCGTTCGCCGCCCGATTTTCATTGTCTCGTTGCTGAAGAAGGCAGCGATCTGGTTGGATTACTCGTTTATCATTTTGTTGCGTTCACCTACCGAGCGAAGCCAAACCTGATTATCAAGGAACTTTATATTGCCGGGCCACATCGCAGCCGCGGTGTCGGCAAACTCCTGATGAAAGCTGTCGCCAAAGAGGCAGCGTTCACCGGTTGTGGCATGATCAAGTGGTGGGTCGCGAAGTGGAATGAGCGTGGCATTGAGTTTTACAAGCAGCTCGGTGCAAAAATCGATAGCGACTGGCACGAATTCCAATTGTCAGAAAAAGCGTTTCGGCATTTGGCCGCATCGGTCGAGGAATCCCGATGAGTTACCTTAATGTGAGGCCGCGGAGTCCTTCGATTCCGCTCCGCTTCGCTTCACTCAGGATGACCGACTATGCTATTTGGCTGGATATAGCCGCTGCATGTAATCGCGCACGCCGTCTTCGAGCGAAAACCGCGGCTGGTATCTGAGCGCTTTACGCGCGTTGGTGAGATCGGCTTGCGTGAAGTTTTGATAATGCGCGTGCGGGTTATCGAAGTATTCGGGCTCAAGCTTTGTGCCGAGACATTTGTTTAGAACCTCAATAAGCTCGTTAAACGAGCGCGCCTGGCCTGTGCCAAGGTTATAAATTCCGCTCGTCTTTGCGTCGAGCGCGCGAATGCTGCCTTCAACTGCGTCCCTGACGTAAACGAAATCGCGTTTCTGCTCGCCGTGTTTGAAAATGCGCGGCTGCTTGCCGGCCTTCATCTGTTGCGCCAGATGATAAATCATGCTTGCGGGCACGCCCTTGTGCGCTTCGCACGGTCCGTAAACGTTGAAGTAGCGCAGCCCGACGATAATCCAGTCCGGCGACTCGGCAGCAGCGTGTCGGGCGATATTATCCATGACGACCTTGGAAAACGCGTAAACGTTCGCCGGTGCGGCGCCGTTTGATTCCGCGCTCGCTTCAGTCGCCGGGCCGTAAGTCGCCGCAGAGGAAGCGTAGATGATTCGTGTTTTTGTGGGCCGCGCAAAATTCAAAAGCCGTCGGAAACTTTCCACGTTGTCGTGCACCTGAACGAATTGATCGTGCAAAGTCGTGTCCGTGATCGATGCGAGATGAAAGATCGCGTCGAATCCTGCGGCTGCTGGATCGCCGAACTTTTCTCGCCAATCGAGCGTCGCCAAATTTTCGGCGACGAAATCTCCGCGATACCCTGCCAGATTCTTGAAATCACCGGACCGGAAATCATCAATAACCGTGAGGTGCGCGTCCGGACATTTCTCCTGCAACGCTAGCGTGAGATTCGACCCGATGAAGCCGGCGCCGCCAGTGATGATGAACTTGGGCTTAGATGCGCTTGTAGTTTTTGTCATTGAAAGATTGTAGGGCGTCTGTGTCAGACGCTAGGCGGTTGGCAGTTGATTAAATAATCTTGACGCTCAAAGTGCAAGCCGCTAGTCCTCGTCCCGGTTCTTTGCGAGCTTGGAAAAGTGGATCGGCGCAAGAAATCCCGTGAGAATCGGGAGCAGTTGCGCTGCTGTAACTGGATACGACTTCCCATTGGGCCAATCGCCGAAAGCATTTCGGAGGTGAAGGCGGGAAGAAGGTGCGGTGCCGCATAGGCATCAAAAGCCAGGAGCCAGAATATTTGTCCGGTCCACCTCATTCTGTAGCCGTCGCGCTGTGCGCGACGCCCGCGTGTCTCACAGAGACGCGGCTGCAGCAAAAACTTCTTCGCAAAAAGGAGAATGAGAGCTGGACGATACGACGCTTCGAAAACATTCGACGCCTAACAAGTCCGACTCTCGGAGTTGGAGGTAACTTGTTATGCAAAATCGTCCAGTTTGGTTTTTTCCGGTCGCGATACTCGTCTTCACGACCATCGTTTGTCACGCGCAGGAAACGACGCCGACTCCTTCGCCGGCTGAAGCGGAAGTGGAGTCAGTCGTCGTTTCTGCGACGCGTTTCGATATTCCACTCGATCAATCGCCCGCCACTGTGAGCGTAATTTCCTCGGAAGATATCGAGCAAAAACAAATCCAGCGTGTGAGCAATGCGCTTCGCGAAGTGCCTGGGCTTTCCGTGGTGCAGACGGGAACGGCTGGCCAGTTGACCTCCGTTTTCATGCGCGGGTTGCCCAGTGAAGACATGCAGGTCCTGCTCGACGGCATACCGATTAACCAGGGTTTATCTGGCGCGATGAATTTCGCCGATATCACGACGGACGATATCGACCGGATCGAGGTTGTGCGAGGGCCACAAAGCACGATCTACGGGCCGCGCGCACTTGCTGGAGTGATTCAAATCTTCACGAAGCAAGGCACCGGAACTCCGGGCGCGACGGTTGCCGCCGAGGGCGGATCATATGACTCTTTCCGCGAATGGGGCCAGAGCGACGGCAAAATCGGCGATTTCGATTATTCGGTCGGCGTCAGTCGGCTCGACACCGACAACGCGCGCCCCAATAATAATTACCGCAATTCTGCCGGGATCACCGACGTCGGCTGGTCGCCGGATGCACAATTGCGGATCGGCAGCCTGTTTACCTACTCGGTAAGCGACACTGGAAATCCCAACACGATCTTCGATCCCAAGCCGATTGATCACTTTCTAACGGAGCGATGGTTAATCGGCCCCCACATTGATTGGAGGCCAACCGACTGGTGGGACCACAAACTTATTTTCGATTACGATCACGAGCGGCAAATAAACGATCCAAATCAGGATGGCTTTGTCGGACCCACACGCGCTCTCTTTGAACGGACGCAAATTGATTATCAAAACAATTTGCGTCCTACCTCATGGCTAACCCTTACGTCGGGATTTTTCTACAGCCGAGTTAATGCCGGGGAGGAGCGCCCGTTCGTTTCGCAGGCATTCGGGCCGCAACCAACTTTTATCGGCGATCACACGCAGGAGGTCGCGGGCTTTATGCAGGCGACGCTAACGCCAGTCGAGAATTTAATCTTTGTCGCTGGCGGCCGGTTCGATCATTTCAACGAGTTCGGCGGCGTGTGGACTTATCGCGTTGCAGGCAGCTATAAGATCGATCAGACAAGCACGACGCTGCACTCGAGCGTTGCGACGGGGTTCAGTCCGCCAAGTAGTCAGGACATTATTTTCGGTAACAACCCTAATTTGGAGCCGGAAAAAGATTTCGGCTGGGATATCGGCGTCAGGCAGGAGCTTTGGAAAAATCGCGTTGCGCTCGACCTGACGTACTTTCATAACGATTTGTCAAACGTGATTGGGTTTAACGGCCTCTTTCAAACGCTCAACCTCGGGGCAGCCGAAACGCAGGGATTGGAAGCCGCATTGCGTGCACAACCGATTCCCAATCTTGTGTTCATGGCCAGCTACACTTATCTGGATGCCCAAAAGACCGACAACAGCGATATTTCGCAACCGGAAGGCTCGCGGCTGCCGCGCCGGCCACGCAATGAGGTTTATTTTTCTGCTTCGTATCTTTGGTTCCAAAAACTGCGCACTGTAGTCGAGGCAAAGTTCGTAAATGCGCGTGAGGAACTTAACTTTGGCCTTCCGAATTTCGATATCGAGGATTATTCCTTCGTAAACATCGCCGCGGAGTATGACATTACGCCACACTTTTCGGTCTTCGGGCGAGTCGACAACCTGGCGAACGAGCATTACTCGGAAGTCTTCGGTTTTCCCGCGCTCGGCCGCGCCGCATACGGCGGTGTGAAGCTGCGATTTTAGAGTAGCGCGAGCCTCCGGCTTGCGAGTTCCGCGAGACGCATGTGCTACTCTTTTTCCATGTCGCCGAAACTTCCCGACAAAAAACTGGCAGTACTTGGTGCCGGCAAATTGGGTGGGATCCTGCTGCGGGCATATCTGAAGCAGGGATTGTTCGTGTCCAATCGGGTCATCGCGACCGTAAAGCATGCGGAAAGAGCAGCCGCGCTCGCGAAGGACCTCGGCATTGCAGTGACCACCGACAATCGCGAAGCGGTCAAAGGCGCTGACATCGTTTTGCTGACAATAAAACCGCAAACCGTTGCGGAAGTGTTGCAGGAGATCGCTCCCGAAATTGGCGTCGACACGCTGGTTGTCTCCGTCGCCGCCTCTGTGCCGGCAGGTTTCGTCGAGCAGCAACTCGCCGCCGGCACAAGCGGCAAGCGCGACCAAGTGCCAGTCGTGCGAGCAATGCCAAATACTCCGGCTGCTGTTCACTGTGGCATGACGGCAATCTGTGGTGGGACTCATGCCAGGCCCTCATCATCTCGACGTTGTTCGCACGATGTTCGATGCGGTGGGCCGGACGATTGTCCTTGATGAGAAGCACATGGACGCGGTCACGGGTCTTTCTGCAAGCGGCCCCGCCTTTGCATACATCATTCTGGAATCGCTGGCCGAAGCCGGCGTGAAAGTCGGTTTGCCGCGCGAGGTAGCGACCCTTCTCGCAGCGCAGATGATGAAAGGCGCGGCAAGTGTTGTGTTGGAAACCGGCGATCACCCCGCGCTTCTCAAGGACGCCGTGACTACTCCGGCGGGCTGCACCATCGACGGCATTCTCGAACTCGAAGAAGGCAAACTTCGCGTCACGCTCATCAAGGCGGTCGTGAAAGCCACGAGTCGCGCCGGCGAGCTGCTGTTTGAAAAATAGTCGTGCGCGTCGTCGCCTTGTCATTCTGAGCGAAGTCGCGGAATCTGCTACGTGTTTAACATGAGTCCGCTGCTTTACCTCGTGATCGGATTGATCGTCGGCGGGTTGATCGTCGCGGTGATTGTTCTGCTAACACGGCGGGGAAATCAGGGCGCAGCAACGGAGTTGGCGAAGCGATTGGAGACGATCGATCGGAGCTTGCGCGACGAATTTTCGCGCAATCGCGAAGAAGCAGGCGCGTCGGCGAAGAATCAGCGCGAGGAATTAGCCAGGTCGTTGGAAGGCGTCAGATCGATTGTGGATGTTCGACTACGGCAATTGCAGGACGACAACGCGCAGCAGATCGATAAGATGCGCGCGACCGTCGATGAAAAGTTGCAGGGCACGCTCGAGAGGCGCCTGGGCGAATCCTTCAAGCTGGTTAGCGAGCGGCTGGAGCAAGTGCATCAGGGCCTTGGTGCAATGCAGCAATTGGCGAGTGACGTCGGCGGATTACAACGTGTGCTCACAAACGTGAAAACACGAGGTGGCTGGAGTGAATGGCAACTCGGCGTTCTGCTCGATGAAATGCTTACCCCCGGGCAGTTCGCGAAAAATATCAAGATGCGCGATGACACGGACGAGCGCGTTGAATTTGCGATCAAATTGCCTGGCGACGAAAACGGCGCACCGGTCTGGTTGCCGATCGATGCGAAATTTCCGATGGAACACTACGATCGACTGGCTACGGCGCAGGAGAAAGGAGATCCCATGGCGGTCGAAACCGCGACCAAAACTTTAGAGACCCAATTGAAGCGCTGCGCCAAAGACATTTGCGAGAAGTACATTAATCCGCCGAAGACGACCGATTTTGCGCTGCTGTTTCTGCCGAGCGAAGGACTTTACGCGGAAGCGATACGGCGTGTTGGCCTCGTTCAAAACGTGCAGCGCGATTGTCGCGTCACGTTTGTGGGACCGACGACACTCGCAGCGTTGCTCAATAGTTTGCAGATGGGTTTTCGCACGCTGGCGATTCAGAAGCGATCCAGCGAAGTCTGGAACCTGCTCGCAGCAGTGAAAACGGAATTCGGCAAATTCGGTGACGCCTTAACGAAAGTAAAAGATAAGCTCGATCAAGCTTCGAGTGATATGGATAAGGTCGCAGTGCGATCGCGCGCGATCAGAAAACAGCTTAACAAAGTCGAAGAATTGCCCTCGAATCCGCAGCCGTTGCTAAAGGATTTTTTACAAACCGAGAATGCGGACGCGCTCGATGAATAGGACATGAAGACAGTGTTGATCACCGGGGCGAACAAAGGCATTGGCCACGAAGTCGCGCGAGAGCTCGCGGCGAAAGGATTTCACGTGTTTGTAGGTGCGCGGAATGCAAAGGCTGGTTGCAAAGCGGCGGAGGAGATCGCAAAGAAATGCGGCGACGCGACATTTTGGGAAATAGACGTTGCCGACAATGACAGCGTCACAACGGCAGCGCGTGAATTCTCGAACACCGAGGATCATCTCGATGTGCTCGTGAACAACGCAGGGATCATTGTCGATGGAGACAGTGCAATTTTGGAAATCAGCGACGACCTGTTTCGAAACACGCTTGAGACAAATACGCTTGGCGCGCTGCGCGTTACGCGCGCGTTCGCGCCGTTGCTCCGGAAAAGCAAAACGCCGCGCGTGATCAATGTCTCGAGCGGCGGCGGTCAACTGACCGGCGGCGCGGATGGTTGGGCACCGGCTTACTGCATTTCAAAGACTGCGCTGAATGGGGTGACAGTGCAGCTCGCAGCGGCGTTGCCGAAATTCGCTGTGAATTCGGTGTGCCCCGGCTGGGTGCGCACGGAAATGGGCGGCGAAAACGCGAGCCGCTCAGTGGAGGAAGGCGCGGACACGATTGTGTGGCTCGCCAGCGAAGCGCCGCAGGACCTCACCGGTAAGTTCCTGCGTGATCGCAAAGAGGTTCCGTGGTGATCCGCCTTTCGCCAAGGCTACGGCGGACACGTCCGCTTTTCATTGTAGCTGTAGCGTGCGCTGTCCTCAGCGCATGGCGTGAATTCCGTTTAATCCGCTTGCGTCTGTTCGTTTCATCGCAGAAATGGATTTGCCAGGCGTTCCTGGCCGATTGTTGTTGGCGGGCCGTGGCCGGAGACCACAGTTACATCGTCGCCCAGCGGAAATAGTTTTTCCCGGATCCCGTTGATTAGCAGATCGATATCGCCGCCGGGCAAATCACCGCGACCAATGCTGCCGGCGAAAAGAACATCGCCACCAATGAGCAGCCGATCCTTTCGCGAAAAGAAACAAAGACTGCCTGGGCAATGGCCAGGAACTTCAAGAACTTGGAAGTCGGTACCGAGAAAACTTCGGTTTGGTATTTCTTCGATGAGAAAATCTGGTTCGACTGGCTCGATTTCGAGCGCGAACCCGAAGTTGCGAAAGAAATCGCGATCAGAAATCATAGGCGCGGTGAGCGGGTGACATCCGATTTGGCAATGAAACTGGCGTTTAACCCGCGCAACGTCTTGGATGTGATCGATGTGCCCGTGTGTCAGGAGCAAAACTTTGGGATGGATATTGAGCGAGCGTACCCATTCGCACGCACCCTCAGGTGCGTCGAACAGGATCCATCCCTCCGGCGTTTCGAACAGATAGCAATTGGTTTCAAAGATCCCGCCGCAAAATGCTTTGTAAGTCGCCGATGCCATCGTAATAAAGTTTTTGAATGTTCAGCGCTTTCGATTGTCTACTTCTACCCAACAATGCCGATTTTGTCTCGTCGTCTTGCGCTGCGGGCCGAATTCAGCGAGTATCTTAAACTTCCTTTTTAACCAATGAGATCATCTTTGCGTCGGTCACTTGCCCTTTGCACGATCCTTTTTGCGGCCGCGCTCGCGGCTCCGCCGGCACCGGCGAGCTCGAGAGAAACGGTGGCGATGTCCGTTGGTCGACTGCTCGAGGAAGGACATTACACTCGGCAAAAACTGAACGAAGAGGTTTCGAAAAAATTCCTGCAGACCTATCTGGAGATGCTCGATTTTAGCCATCTCTTTTTCACGCAGGAAGACGTTGATAGCGTCACTGCGAAGTATGCCAACGACATGGCCGGGGACGTTCTCATGGGAACGCTTAAGCCCGGCTACGAGATTTACGCGCTATATACGAAGCGTGTTGATGAACGCGTGGCGAAAATTAAAGAGCTGTTGAAACAGCCGACGGACTTCAAAAGCAACGCAACAGTCGAATTAAGCCGTCAAAAATCGCCGTGGCCGAAAAATGAGGCTGAAGCCGACCAACTCTGGCGCGGCCGGATCGCAAACGAACTGCTTCAGGAGCATTTGAGCGAGCACCCGATCGAGCCCGCGCCTCAACTCATCTCTCGCCGCTATGAACGTCTGGCTCGGAATGTTCACGAGCAGGATAAAGATGAGCAGATGAAACTCTATCTCGATGCGCTCGCCCAAGCTTACGACCCGCACTCGGAATACCTGAGCAAGGCCGACATGAAAAATTTCAGCATCAACATGGGCCTCTCACTTGTGGGCATCGGGGCAATGCTTCGCTCCGAAGATGGTTACGCGAAAATTGAAAGCCTCGTGCCTGGTGGACCAGCGCAAACGGATGGAAGGCTCAAGGTCGGCGACCGCATCAGTGCAGTGGCGCAGGGCCCGGCGGAATATGTCGATGTTCGCGAGATGCGACTCGACAAAGTCGTCGAAATGATTCGCGGAAAGAAAGGCACACGCGTTCGCTTGCTTGTTATTCCCTCCACTGCCACGGATCCGTCAGGGCGGAAAAATGTCGAACTGGTGCGTGATGAAATTAAGCTGAAAGATCAGGAAGCCCGTGCCGACATCATCATCAGGAAAGACGAGAACGGCGACCCGATCAAACTCGGCTGGTTGACCCTGCCTTCTTTCTATGCCGACATGGACAGGCATCAGAAGAGCACGACGCGCGATGTGCTGGCATTGCTCAAGCGACTGAAGAAAGAAAACATTAGCGGCCTTGTTGTCGATCTGCGTAAGAATGGCGGCGGTTCGCTGGAAGAAGCGCTCTCGCTGACGGGCTTGTTTTTGAAATCAGGTCCAATAGTTCAGACGAAAGATTATAATGGGACGATCAGGATTTCCTCCGATCCGGATTCGGGCATCGCCTACGCCGGACCAATGGTTGTGCTTGCCAGCCGGCAAAGTGCGTCGGCGAGCGAGATTTTCGCCGCTGCGCTTCAGGATTATGGCCGCGCAGTCATCGTCGGCGACAAGAACACGTTCGGCAAAGGGACTGTGCAGACGATCCTTCCGATTGGCCGGTTCGCTTCGCTACTGGGCAGTCATACCGATGAAGATGGCGCGTTGAAATTAACCATCCAAAAATTTTATCGCATCGCGGGCGGCTCAACGCAGCTCCATGGCGTGACCTCCGATATCGTCCTGCCAAGCCTGAGCGATCTTCCTGAGTTCGGTGAAGGCGCGCTCAAAAACGCCCTCGCGTATGACGAAGTCGCTAAGGCAAAATTCACCAAATGGTCAGACAGCCATTCCCTTTTTATTGACCAGCTCCGCCGACGTTCAGAGGAGCGCGTGAAGGGCGATCCCGAATTTCATTACGTCACGGAGGACATGACTCGCTTGCGCCACAAGATCGATGAAAACAAGATCTCGCTGAACGAAGATACGCGAAAGAAAGAGCTTGCCGACGATAAACTGCGCAAGGAAACGCGCTCGAAAGAGCGCCTGGCGCGGAACCAGGAAGAGCCCAGCATCTATCGTGTAACGCTCGACACCGTCGATAAACCCGATCTGCAATTGATCATGTATCCCGGGAAACTGGCCGAGGCGAAAAAGAACGACACTGTGCCGAAGGTGGATTCCGACGCCGCTCCGGACGCGGATTCTGATCTGCCCGACGGCGCCACGGCCGATGGTGACAACAAGGATCCTTTAGTCGATGCGGAGCGTGACGAAGCGCTCAATATCCTGGCTGATCTCGTCCAGCTTTCGAACGGGCCCAAGACCGCCAGCACCAACCGCTAAGCCGCCGTGAGGCAGACAATCCTGTCTGCCAATCTGATTTGCCGCGCAGACATGATTGTCTGCGTCACGATTTTACCGCCACCACATTGCAGGAGGTGGAGGTGGAAAGCGCGGATCCATGAATGGGCCGAAACGTGGGCGCCGCGGAAAACCCGGTTGCGGTTGGCCTGAGTAGTAGCGGTTGAGTGGCGTCCTGCCCAACACAGTGACGGGGGTCCCGACCTGCACGGCATTAAAAAACGCAATGGCGTATTGCTCTGGCATGCGGACGCAGCCGTGCGAAGCAGGATAACCCGGTAAATACCCGGCGTGCATTCCGTCTCCGCCGTTGAATCGCATAAAATAATGCATCGGCGCGGGGATAAACTTTCCCCCACGCGGCACCTGCATGTCGGCGTCCGCGTCCGCCACGACCGTGTTCCCGCTCGCATCGACAATCTTCCCATACATGCTCGAGTAATGACCTTGCTCCTTTTCCAAGACTGCGAACGAGCCCGTCTTGGTCAGGTGGCCGTAGCGTCCACTCGAGATGGGCGACGCGAGAACTGGCCGGCCATTTTGCAGAAGGTACGCCCTCTGTTCCTGCAAATCGATCTCCACGGAAGTTTCCGCGCGCAACAATCCGCCTGCGCAGAAGAATAGCGTTAGCCCTAGAACCGCCCTCACACTGCTTTTAAACCCGCGCGCCGCGCCAAAGTCGCAAGCCTACACTGCGATTGGCGCTTTGATCGATGGATGTGGCTCGTATCCGACGAGTTCGAAATCTTCGAATTTGAAGTCGTGGATGTTTTTGACGGCCGGATTCAGTTTCAACCGGGGTAATGGCCGGCATTCGCGGGAGAGTTGTTCGCGCGCCTGGTCGAGATGGTTTTTGTAAAGATGAAGATCGCCGAATGTGTGAACGAAATCTCCCGGTGTGAGATCGACGGCTTGCGCCATCATCATTGTGAGGAGCGAATACGACGCAATGTTGAACGGCACACCCAGGAAAAGATCGCAGCTGCGTTGGTACAACTGACAACTTAATTCGCCGTCCTGCACGTAAAACTGAAACAGCAGGTGACAGGGTGGCAACGCCATTTTCGCGATCTCAGCGGGGTTCCACGCGCTTACAATTAAGCGCCGGCTTTGCGGATTGGATTTTATTTGTGCAATCAGGTTATCGATTTGATCCACGCGCACGCCGTCTGCGCCTCGCCAATCCCGCCATTGCGCACCATAAACGCGGCCAAGCTCGCCATTTTCGTCAGCCCATTCATCCCAGATCGTGACGCCGTGCTCGTTCAAGTAGCGAACATTGGTGTCACCGCGCAAAAACCAAAGCAGCTCGTAGATAATCGATTTCATGTGCAACTTTTTCGTTGTTAGCAGCGGGAACCCCGGCCCGTCGGCGCGCAAATCGAATCGCGTCTGTGCACCAAACACCGATAACGTTCCTGTTCCTGTGCGATCTGTGCGGTCGCGACCGTTCTCAAGCACGAGCCGAAGGAGATCGTGGTATTGTCGCACGCCGAAATTTTATCGCGGCGCATCGCATTCGTGAACTAGAATTTCTTGTCGCTACGAAATTGTTTTCGAATAGTTGTGTGCGAACGCAGTTCGCGAAATGTGGATTTTAATTTCGGAGTTCAAAGATGCTCAGAACAGTGCCGCGTTGACGCGATTGCTGATTTAACGGAGCTCGAAAACGAGCCGAACTGTCTCGACTCAGGATTTCAAGTCCGACGCCACATTTCGTCTATTCCCTCGTGAGCAGGCATTTACGAGAGATGCTCGGGGTTGGTCTAACCCTTGCTTAGATACCATTTGGGTTAATCTGCCGATGCGGGTTCTGCACTCGTCGGGAGATTTCCAAAAGAAAGGAATTTTCAAATTTATGGCAAAAGTTTTAGGAATCGATTTGGGAACCACCAACTCCTGCATGGCGGTGATGGAAGGTGGCGACCCCGTAGTGTTGGAAAATAGCGAAGGCGCGCGCACTACGCCTTCAGTGGTTGCGTTTACGAAAAGTGGCGAACGTCTGGTCGGTCAGGCCGCCAAACGCCAGGCGGTGACTAATCCGCAGAACACGGTCTTCTCGATCAAGCGTTTCATGGGCCGCAAGTTCGATGAAGTCCAGGAGGAAATTAAGCGGGTCCCTTACAAGGTTGTGAAGGCCGCCAACGGCGACGCGCACGTGCAGGTCGAGATCAACGGCCAGCGTAAGGCATTTTCGCCGCCGGAAATCTCCGCAATGATTTTGTCGAAGTTAAAGGCCGATGCGGAAGCGAAGCTCGGCGAAAAAATCACGCAGGCCGTCATCACCGTGCCGGCGTATTTCAACGATTCACAGCGCAACGCAACGAAGGACGCGGGCAAAATCGCCGGCCTCGAAGTTTTGCGCATCATCAATGAGCCGACTGCGGCATCGCTCGCTTACGGTCTGGATAAGAAAAAAGACGAGAAGATCGCGGTTTACGATTTGGGCGGCGGCACGTTCGACATTTCGGTCCTCGAGATTGGCGACGGCGTCTTCGAAGTAAAAGCGACGAACGGTGATACCCACCTGGGTGGCGACGACTGGGACGCGCGCATCATGGATTGGATCATCGATGAGTTCAAAAAGGATACGGGCATCGATCTAAGCAAACAGCCCGACGCGGTTCAACGGATCAAAGAGGAAGCTGAGAAAGCCAAGATCGCGCTTTCATCGACTCAGGAATACGAAATCAATCTGCCGTTTATTACGGCGGACGCGAGCGGGCCGAAACACATCCAGAAGAAACTCACGCGTTCCAAGATGGAACAGCTCTGCGATGATTTGTTCCAACGGACTATCCCGCCGGTGAAAGCGTGCTTGAAAGATGCGCAGCTGACGGAGAAGGAAATTAACGAACTGGTGCTGGTGGGCGGCATGACGCGTATGCCCAAGGTTCAGCAAATTGCCCGTGACCTCATCGGCAAGGAACCCCACAAGGGAGTAAACCCTGACGAAGTGGTCGCGATCGGCGCTGGCATTCAGGGAGGCGTGCTTAAGGGCGACGTCAAGGATGTGCTTCTTCTCGATGTCACGCCGCTTACGCTTTCGATTGAAACAGCCGGCGGCGTGGCCACACCGATGATTCCACGGAACACCACGATCCCTACGAGAAAATCACAGATCTTCTCGACTTACAGCGACAATCAGCCAGGCGTGGAGATCAAGGTGCTCCAGGGTGAGCGGCCACTGTCGCGCGACAATAAACAACTAGGCGTGTTCCACCTCGATGGAATTCCACCTGCCCCGCGCGGTGTTCCGCAAATCGAAGTGACATTCGATACCGATGCGAACGGTATTCTGCACGTGTCGGCCAAAGATCTGGGCACCGGGAAGGAACAGAAAATTTCCATCACCGGCAGCTCCGGTCTTTCGAAGGACGAAGTGGAAAAGATGCAGCGCGAAGCCGAAGCGCACGCTGAAGAGGACAAGAAGGCGAAGGAAGCCATCGAGATCAAGAACAACGCCGACATGCTCGCGTATCAGAGCGAGAAGCAGTTGAAAGAACTGGGCGACAAGATCTCGGGCGACAAGAAAAAGCAGGTCGAAGACGCCATAGCGGCCGTTCGCGATGCGATCAATCGCAACGACGTCGACGCGATGAAGCGTACTTATGACGATTTGCAGAACAAGTTCCAGGAAGTCAGCGCCGACCTTTACAAACAAGCGTCAGCGCAGGCCGGTCCGCGTCCAGGGCCCCAACCCGGGCCCGAAGCGCAGCCGCCCGGTGGCGCTGAAGAAGGCGCAGGTAAACAAGGCGACGTTGTCGATGCGGAGTTCGAAGTCGTGGACGAGAACAAGAAAAAGTAATCCGTGAATCGTGATTCGAAAATCGTGAATCGGGAACACCGGGATTGTAGGGCGTCTGTGTCAGACGCCACGCCGTCTCGCAGAGACGGCCTACAAAAAATCGAAATCAATTTGCTGACGGCCCCGGAAAGTTTCGCGGGTCGCCGGCTTAACCCAAAAACAAACCAAGGAGCAAACGAAAACCTATGGCAGCAGTTAATGTAAGACCTCTCGGAGACCGGGTGCTGGTGCAGCCGCTCGAAGAGCAGGAAGTAAAAAAAGGCGGGATCATCATCCCCGATACCGCCAAGGAAAAACCACAAGAGGGGAAAGTGGTCGCTTTAGGCACTGGCAAGATCGATGACAACGGAAAGAAAGTCGATTTCACAGTGAAGAAGGGCGACAAAGTGCTGATCTCGAAATACGGCGGCACCGAAATCAAAATCGACGACGAAAACTACCTGATCATGCGCGAGGACGACATCCTCGGCATTATCGGCTAATCCCGTCTCTCAACTCTCAACCAACAACTACCAACTAAATTATGGCAGCTAAACAACTACAATTCGATGAAAATGCGCGGCACACGTTGCTGCGCGGTATCGAGAAACTGGCGAAAGCCGTGAAGGCCACACTCGGCCCGAGCGGACGCAACGTCATTCTCGATAAGAAATTCGGCAGCCCCACGATCACCAAGGACGGTGTGACGGTCGCGAAAGAGATCGAGCTCGAAGATCCGTATGAAAATATGGGTGCACAGCTCGTGCGCGAAGTCGCTTCGAAAACGTCCGACGTGGCGGGCGACGGCACGACAACAGCGACAATCCTCGCGGAATCCATTTACCGCGAAGGTCTGCGCAACGTTACCGCCGGCGCGAACCCGACTTCGTTGCAGCGCGGCATCATGAAAGGTGTCGATGCAATCGTCGAAGAGCTGAAGAAGCTCTCGAAGAAAGTCAGCGATCGCACTGAAATCGCACAGGTCGCCACCGTTTCGGCCAACTGGGACAAGACGATCGGCGAGATTATCGCCGACGCGATGGACAAGGTTGGCAAAGACGGCACGATCACGGTCGAGGAAGCCAAATCGATCGAGACCACGCTGGAAGTGGTCGAGGGCATGCAGTTCGACAAAGGTTATCTGTCGCCCTACTTCGTGACCAACGCCGAGGCGATGGAAGCCATTCTCGAAAATGCGTACATCCTCATTTACGAGAAAAAAATCTCGAGCTTGAAGGATTTGCTTCCGTTGCTCGAGAAAGTCGCGAAAGCCGGCCGTCCGCTCCTCATTATTTCCGAGGACGTGGAAGGTGAAGCGCTCGCGACTCTGGTCGTGAACAAATTGCGCGGCACGTTGCAGGTCTGCGCGGTCAAAGCTCCGGGATTCGGCGATCGTCGCAAGGCGATGCTGGAAGACATCGCGGTGCTAACCGGCGGTAGACTCATCAGCGAAGACCTCGGTATTAAGCTTGAGAACATCAAGCTTGACGACATGGGCAGGGCCAAGCGCGTCACAGTGGACAAGGAGAATACCACCATTGTCGAAGGCGAAGGCAAAAAAGCCGATATCCAGGGCCGTGTTGCCCAGATCCGTCGTCAAATTGAAGAGACGACCAGTGATTACGATCGCGAGAAATTGCAGGAGCGACTCGCGAAACTCGCCGGCGGCGTTGCAGTCGTTAACGTCGGCGCTGCAACCGAAACGGAGATGAAAGAGAAGAAGGCTCGCGTCGAAGACGCGTTGCACGCCACGCGTGCGGCGGTCGAGGAAGGCATCGTCCCAGGCGGCGGTGTTGCATTCCTGCGTGCGCAGAAAGTGCTCGATAACGTGAAGAACCTCGAAGGCGACGAGAAGATCGGCGTGCAGATTGTGCGCCGCGCTATTGAGGAGCCTACCCGTCAGCTCGCCGACAACGCGGGCAAGGAAGGCGCGCTCGTTGTCGAGGAAATCAAGAAGCGCAAAGGCAACGAAGGCTATGACGTCGCCAATGACGAATACACCGACCTGGTGAAGGCGGGTATCGTCGATCCAACTAAGGTCACGCGCAGCGCGCTGCAAAACGCAGCGTCCATCGCAGGCCTGTTGCTCACCACCGAAGCATTGGTCACGGAGATTCCTGAAAAGGAAAAAACTCCTCCAATGCCACCGGGCGGCATGGGCGGCATGGACTACTAATCGACAGCCAAAATAACAATTAACAAACAGCCGAGCTCGCACGGGCTCGGCTGTTTTGCTTTCTAAGGATCGTTTACCACCTGTCATCAGTGTTTGCACGTGCATCGTTTAAATCGATGTTATACTAATCATTATCAATTACGTAGATGAATGGTCGGTTGTTAACTTCGGCGCATGTACAACACCGATCTCTGTATCGTTCATCTGTTCGCCGCTTGGGCCGGTTTCCTTTGTGGCGTCGTTTCAGGCGCGGTCGTCGGCTTGTTCTTTCATCAGGAGGGCTGGCTCGGCGGCTACGGTTCGTATTCACGGCGTCTGATCCGGCTCGGGCATATCTCGTTTTTCGGGATCGGATTCCTCAACGCGCTGTTTGCGTTCACCGCCTCCGTCGTTCACACGCCGGATTTAATCGCTCACATCGCCTCCATCGGTCTGATCATCGGCGCGATCACAATGCCGCTTTGCTGTTTTGCTACTGCCTGGCAAAAACAGCTTCGGTTTCTGTTCCCATTACCGGTCGCAAGCCTATTGGTCGGCGTTGCGCTAACTCTTTCGATGTTTGTCCGGTCATGAAAATCGGATTCATCGCAATGAGCGGTCTGCGTTTGTGCAATGCAGAATTACTGGAGCTGGGTCTTACATTCCCGGGAGTCGCCAGGCGGAAACAGGCAATCGAGGCATTGCCAAGCTTAGGCTTGCTGACACTCGCCGGCATGACGCCAGACGACATCGATGTCGAATATCTCGAAGTTCGCGACGTTAATCGCGATAATCTGCCGGCCGACTTCGACGCGGTCGCAATCTCGAGTCTCGTTGCGACGGCGAAAGAAGCTTATTCGCTGGCGGCGCGGTTTCAGGCAATCGGAACGCGCACAATTTTAGGAGGACTTCATGTCGCGCTTGTGCCGAACGAGGCGGCCAAACACGCCGATAGCATCGTGATCGGCGAAGGCGAATCGGTTTGGCCGGAAGTTCTTCGCGATCTTCAGCATGGAGGGTTGAAACCAGTCTACGATGCGCGATTGCGTCCGTTCGATTTAAGAGATGCGCCGATGCCGCGATTCGATTTGCTGGAGAAGGATCGTTACCCGCGGTTCACCATGCAAACGCAACGTGGCTGCCCGTGGCGTTGCGAGTTTTGCGCCGCATCGATCCGGATTTCGCCGACGTTTAAGGTAAAACCGATCGAGAAAGTTATTGCCGAGATTCGGCGGCTGAAAGAACTGTGGCGTGATCCATTCGTTGAGTTTGCGGACGACAACACGTTTGTGAATCGGCCGCACGCGAAACAACTTTTGCGGGATCTAGCTCGTGAACGGATTCGATGGTTCACCGAAAGCGATATCTCAATCGCTCAGGACGATGAATTACTAAGACTGATGCATGACGCCGGGTGCGCGCAGGTGTTGATCGGATTCGAAAGTCCATCCGCGGCAGCGTTGAACGGGCTCGAGCAAAAATCGAACTGGAAAGCGAAACAGTTCGCCACTTATTGCAAAGCAGTCGAGGCGATTCAGGGGCACGGTATCACCGTCAACGGTTGTTTCGTCATGGGCCTGGATGGTACCGGTGCCGAATCGTTTGATGGTGTTTATAAGTTCGTTCGTGAAAGCGGGCTGTTCGATGTCCAGATCACTTTCATGACGCCGTTTCCGGGAACGCCACTTTACGACCGGTTGCGTGAAAAGGGCCGAATTCTCGACGAAGGAGCATGGGAGCGGTGCACGCTCTTCGATATTAACTTTCGTCCCCAACAAATGACGCTGACTGAGTTGGAAAACGGCTTCGTCGAGCTCGGTCGCAAACTTTACCGTCACGATTTTGTCCGCGAACGCGGTGAGCGCTTCGTCGGGCAAGTTCGGACGGCGCGTCGTGCGCGTCGGCTTGCGGCCTGAGCATCCTGTGAACGTCCATCACCTAGAACTCTTCTACCACGTCGCGAAACATGGCGGCATCAGCGAAGCCGTGAGGAACATGCTGTACGGGATTCAACAACCAGCGGTGAGCGGTCAAATTCTCCAATTGGAAGAAGATCTCGGTCTCAAACTCTTCCAGCGTCGACCATTTGCCCTCACGCCAGCTGGCCACGAATTGTTCGCATTCGTCGAACCATTCTTTAGCAAAGTCGAAGAAGCGGGAGCGCGTTTGCGAGGCGAAACTGCCCAGCGTTTGCGGCTCGCCGCGCCTAGCACGATTCTGCGCGATCACCTCCCGAACTTGCTCGAACAACATCGTCGCACCTTTCCGCAACTGCGGCTGACGCTGCGCGACGCGAACCAGGTAACCGCGGAAAATCTGTTGCGAAAACAAGAGGTCGATCTTGCCATTACCGAACTGGAAGGCCGTCCTTCTTCCGGAATTCGATGTTGTGACCTTCTAAGTCTGCCGTTGCATTTGCTTGTCCCACAAGCTCATTCGGTTCGTTCTCCGGCAGAGTTGTGGAAGAAAAAAGAAATTGCCGATCCACTGATTTGCATGCCAGCCAGCGAAACGATTACCAAACTATTTCGCCTAGGCTTACGAAAGTTATCGATTAATTGGCCAACGACGTTTGAAGTAAGTTCACTTGATTTGATTCTGAGTTACGTCCGCGCTGGTTTCGGCATCGGAATTTCGGTCGTTGCACCGGGCGAACCGTCACCCGTGAAGATTCGGCAAGTGCCACTGACAAATTTCCCCCCGCTGGTGATCGCCGCTTTGTGGCAGGGAAAATTGCCGCCTGTAGCCGAGGCGTTCCTCCAGCAAATCAAAGTGCATGCCGGTGATCTTAAAGCACGGGGTCGTATCCAAGTTTCGCAGAAGTGACCAGTGACGTGTGACAAGCGGCGAGCAAGCAGGGAGCGGAGCTGGAAGAACGACGGCGCCCAGCGCCGTGGCTACAACAAATGCCTTCGCGGCCAACCCAGTCGCGACCTGCAGAAACGGGTGGAGAGATGGGGTCAGTGCTTCCTATCGACGCTCTTTCCGACTGAATTACCCGGAACTTGGAAGAGCAATTGAGCGATGGTAAGATCGCCAACGTGAGCCTTCCTGAAATCAAGACTGCCATCGAACAGCTTTCGTTCGAAGAGCGCGCCGAGTTGGCAGCGTGGTTGCACGGTTGGAATGACGACGAATGGGATGAGCAGATGAAGCGCGACATCGGGAGTGGCAAGCTCGATGATGTCTTGCACGGAGTCGAAGAGGACATCAAGTCCGGACGCACCCGCGAAATGCCGTGACGTCGAGAACGCATCGGCGTTTCTGGCACGAGTTCAATCGACTACTGGCTCATGTCCAATGTCTCGCGCGAGAAAAGTTTCACCTTTGGCTGCGTGATCCGTTTCACCCTTCAATGCAGTTCAAGCCGTTTGTCGGAAACGTCTGGTCAGTACGAATCGGAGATCACTATCGCGCTGTTGCGCAGAAACACGGCGATCTCGTCGTCTGGTTTTGGATCGGCACGCACGAAGACTACAACAACTTCGTGAGACAACTGCGATAGCTGTCTATCTAGGAAATCCCTTTTGAACTCGGCCGCGTCCCCGCTCTCTCGCCGCTACCCTCGCGGTTTTACCTTCTATGTCGCGCGTCTGCGCGCTCCATTCCTCGGTTCCTGAATCCTGATTAGGTTTTCTTCGTGGTCTTCGTGTGCTCCGTGGTGAAAGATTCTTCAATGCGCCGGATATTTCTCTTCGTCCTTTGCGGTTTCCTAATGTCGAGTGGAGGCGCGCGAGCGGCGACAGACGCCTTGAATGCAGTCGCCGAGAGATACGCGCATCTCGTGCTCGCTCTTGGGCAACATGATCCTGATTACGTCGACGCATTTTACGGACCGGCTGAGTGGAAGACTCAGGCGGAGAAGGAAAAGAAGTCGCTAAATGCGATCGGTGACGAGGCCGCCGAACTGAGCGCAACCTTGGCGAAGATTCCCGGCGCAGAAACGTCGAACGATGAGATGCTCAAATTGCGGCGCGAATATTTGCAGAAACAAATTTCCGCGCTGGCGGCGCGGGTGTGGATGTTGCAGGGCGAAAAATTAAAGTTCGACGATGAGTCGCGCGCGCTCTACGACGCCGTTGCGCCAACTTTTCCGGATTCGCACTTCGAGGAAATCATCGCTCAGCTCGAGAAGAAAATTCCGGGCACCGGTTCGTTGTGGGAACGCTATGAGAAATGGCGGGAGCCGTTTGTGATTCCGAAAGAAAAACTCGATACCGTGTTTCAACTCGCGATTAAGGAATGCCGCGCCCGGACGCTGGCGCATGTTGCGCTTCCGCCTAACGAGAGTTTCGCCGTCGAGTACGTGACCAATAAACCGTGGGGCGGTTACAATTGGTACAAAGGCAATTTCCATAGCGTGATTCAGGTGAATACTGATCTGCCCATCTTCATCGATCGCGCGGTGGATCTCGCGGCGCACGAAGGTTATCCCGGTCATCACGTTTACAATTCGCTGCTGGAAAAGAACCTGGTCCGCGATCGCGGCTGGGTGGAGTTTTCAGTTTACGCGCTCTTCTCACCGCAATCGCTCGTCGCGGAAGGGACGGCGAATTTCGGCCGAGAGGTTGCGTTCCCGACTAAGACCGAGCGAATGAAATTCGAGAAAGAAGTCTTGTTTCCCGCCGCGGGAATCGATGCATCACGCGCAGACGAATATTACGCCGTGCAGGAGTTGATGAAGCAGCTCGACTACGCGGTGAACGAAGCTGCGCGACGATTGATCAACGGTGAGATCGACGAGAGCGCTGCGGCGCAATGGCTGCAAAAATTCGCAGTGATGGAACCAGCTCGCGCTCAGCAGCGGGTGAAATTCATTCGGCGTTATCGAAGTTACGTGATCAACTACAATCTCGGCGAAGACATGGTACGCACCTACATCGAGAAACGAAGCGGCACCGATCCCGAGAAACGGTGGAGCGAATTTGCGAAACTGCTCTCCTCGCCACGATTACCGAGCGGATTGAGGTAGAACTTCTCGGGAGATGATTAGTCGTCGGCAATTTACGAAAACTTTGGGCGGGGCAGTGACGTTGACCGCGATCAAGCCGGACGCTTTGTGGTCTGGCGAACCGACCGCTACCGCCGCACCGAGACCGGTGTCGCCCGTTGCGGCGGAATTGTATCGCAAGGTATTTGTACTCGACGGGAACGTACTTGGCGCGATCGGGTTTCCTATTTCGGATCATGATCCGGCGGGCGTGACGAGGCGGATTGTCGGTTCCGGCGTGAACGTGGTGAAGTCGACACTTGGCGGCCCACAGGGAAATTTCGAGGAGGCCGTAGCCGCGATCGCGAATGCGGAGCTGTTGATGGAAAAGCAGCCGGAAGCGTTTTTCAAAGTGCAGCGCGCGGCCGATTTCGATCGCGCGAAGAACGAAGGAAAGCTCGGCGTCATTTACTCGTTCGAATCGCCGAACATGCTCGAGGACAAGATCGACAGGATCGAGCTGTTCCGCAGTCTCGGCGTGCGCGTGATGCAACTTACCTACAATCACCGGACGCTGCTCGGATGCGGTTGTCTCGACGGCGACACGGACGGTCTCACCGATCTCGGCCTCAGCGCCGTGGCCAGGATGAATGAGGTCGGCGTTGCGCTCGATCTCAGTCATTCCAACACAAAGACGACGGCGGACGGCATCGCGGCGTCGAAGAAACCGGTGTTGATCACTCACGCCGGTTGTCGCGCTGTTTACATGCATCCGCGGAACAAGGAAGATCGCGAATTGAAAGCGTTGGCTGAGAAAGGCGGCGTGATCGGAATTTACATGCTTCCGTTTCTGACCGAGCCGCCGAAGCAGCCGATGCTCAAGGATTATCTCCAGCATCTCGACCACGCGATTAAGGTTTGCGGCGAAGATCACGTCGGGGTCGGGACGGACGTCCCCTTTCTGCACGTCGGCGAAGAGGAACTTGAGGAACTGAAACGCAGGACCGAGGAACGGAAAGACGCGGGAATCGCTGCGCCAGGCGAGGATCGGCCGGCGTATATCCCGGACCTGAATACCGAACGAAAACTCGAGCTCGTGACCGACGTGTTGTTGAAGCGCGGTTACAAGAGCGGGGCGGTGGAAAAAATCCTGGGCGGAAATTTCAAGCGGGTCCTGGCCGACATCTGGTCGTCGTAATTTACTCAGGCATTGTCTGTCCCGAGCCGCCGATCTCCGCGGCAAAATTCTTTGGGTTTGGCAGCATCGAGAAACAAAGCGGCGCCGATCCCGAGAAAGGGTGGAGCGAATAAATCTCCTGGATTCATGGTTTCCCGATTCCATCTTCTTTGAGTGCATCCGTCGAACATTCCGATTTTGGGCGAGCTGACGCCCGGTACAACACAACGGCACCTGATCAAATTGCCAGGCGCAGCGTTAGCTAACGATGAGCCGCGGCCGGTGATTTCAGTCGCGGGCGCGAAGCCGGGACCGGTGTTATTCGTCAACGGAGGTGTGCACGGTGGCGAATATCCTGCGGTCGAAGCGGTGATCCGATTGGGCAAGACGCTCGATCCAAAAAAGATTTCAGGCACGGTGATTTTGATGCCTGTGTTGAATCTGCCGGCGTTTCGGACGCGAACGCCGTTTGTTTGTCCAATCGACAACGTGAATCCGAACCGCGTGTTCCCGGGCGATCCGCGTGGCAGTTATTCGGAGCAAATGACGCATGCGTGTCTTAACGAATTCGTCGTCCACGCTGAGGCATACGTCGACCTTCACGGCGGCGATATCCCGGAAGCACTTGTGCCGTTTGTAGTCTGCAGAGCAGGTAACGATGAAGTTGCTAAGAAATCGAAAGCAATCGCGATGGCGTTTGGTTTGCCGTACGTGCTTACGGTCAGTAAGCCCGTTCAACTGGCCAAGGGGCAATCGAGCTACGCGGCAGCCGCGGACAAAGGAATTCCAGCGATTCTAGCGGAAGCCGGAGGAGTTGGACAAATGCAGGAGGACGCCGTTGCGCTTTTGGTTAATGGAGTTGTGAACGTGATGAGACACCTTGGGATGATCGACGATGCCAACTTCGAATTTCAAATCTCGCAATCCGAAACAAATTCGAAATCGAAGGTGAACGAGACGGCACGCAGCGCCGTGGCTAGAACAAAAACATCTGCGGCCGACACGGCCGCCTCTACACTTTTGACGAAGTTTGAGTGGCTTTACACGAAGAGCACCGGCGTGTGGTATCCGAAAGTCGCGCCGGGCGATGCCGTGAGAGAAGGAGAACAGATCGGCACGGTAGGAGATTTGTTTGGCGACACTCTGGAAGAAATTGTTTCACCGGTGAACGGCGTTGTACTTTTTCTGACGATCAATCCATCCGTGCTCGAGAATGGCTTGCTGATGGGAATCGGGGTGGAATAAGAAGTGACCAGTCGGTCCGAACCCGACGGGCATTGTAAGCGAGCGACAATGAAGGTGCCGAACTCATCCATTATTCCGGTATGATTTACCTGAGCCACCGATTGCCGCTGAGAAATCTTTTCAGAAAAGTTGATCGTTAAAAGAACGCGTCGCTTTGGTTGAGAGTTTCCAAACAAACACAGACGCTTGGCCGTGTGGACAACTGGTGATAAAATCGACAAATGATCGATTGGAGCGCGTGCCCGGCAGTAGAACGTTCGGCAGATACGCTGAGCGGCGCGTGGCGATTCAAAAATACGCGTGTTCCGGTCAAAGCGTTATTCGAGAATCTCGAATCCGGTGCCACGGTTGATCAATTCCTCGAGTGGTTTCCGGGGGTGAAACGGGAACAAGCGTTGGCCGTGCTCGAATGCGCGGAAAAGAGTTTGGCAGCAACCTAGCGTTGTGCGCGTTCTCTTTGATCAGGGCACACCGGTTCCGCTGCGTGATTATCTCCCGGAACACAAAGTCGCAACTGCGGCGGAAATGGGGTGGTCGACCCTTTCGAACGGTGAATTGCTCGATGCGGCCGAGCGCGAATTCGATTTGCTGGTCACGACCGATCAAGCGTTGCGGACCCAACAAAATCTGTCGAAGCGAAAGATTGCGATTCTAGTTTTGCCCTTTGCAAGCTGGCCGCGGCTGGAACCGAACGCAGAAATAATCGCGTCACGAGTCTCAAACGTGCGCTCGGGCGAGTATGTCGAAATTGATCTGGAGTAATTAGGAAAGCAGGAACCCAGGAGGATTTAGAATCTGAAAACTAAGAGCGTGAGCATTTGTCCGGAGATTGACTCGATCGCTCCCGCTTAGTCGGCTCTTCAGGCTTCCCGTCCATGTCGCTCGCCCCCCGCGGCTTCATTCCCTCGGTCCCGATTTTCGCAAATTGCTGTTGCAGTAGCTGTGCTTTGCGAGTGTTGAGAGATCCGAGAGATCCGCGAAAATCCGTGCTAATCCGCGGCTGAGTATCTTTTCCTGAGTTCCTGCTTTCCTGATTCGCTTAATATCCCAGAGCTTTTTTGCGGTCGTTCGCGGTGGGCAAAGCATCTTTGCGGACTGTGATTGCAGGCGCGCCGGAGTCTTTAAGTTGGTTCGCCTCGAGGACGTTGAACTCGATGTCTTTTGTGTATTCCGTAGGAACGTCTGCGTCCGCATAAATGGCGTGCACAGGGCAAACTTCCACGCAGGCCATGCAATCAATGCAGTCGTCGGCATGAATCACCACCTGGGTATCCATCTCGTAGAAGCACGCGACGGGACAGACTTCTACGCAGTCGGTGAATTTGCATCCATTACACTTCTCGGTCACAACGTGGGCCATAGCGTTTCAGTAATTAATTCAGGGTTGGGTGAAAAAACTCCGTTACGAGTATTGAGCGACGACCGCGAGTCAACCCCGAACGCTTCCGGGGTCAATTCTGGCTTAATTTTGGGGTGCTCCATTCGAGCCGAGAAACGGCCTGAGGGCAGGCCATCTCCAAGGCCGATTTGTCGACGGAATGCCGATGGAGCCGGGCTGCCCTTGGCCCGCGAACTATCGAATCAGATTTCATCAGCAGAGACCGTTGCGTGACAGTCCTTGCCGCTCCGGAACAAAATCGCCACGGAAAACGTGACAATGGTGCCGAAGCAAATCCACCAGGGGAATGCCATCACCGGCAGCCAGCTCGGCTGCGTGTACAACTTACCGCCGAGCATGCCGGCGATGTTGTTCGGTAGGCCACTCAAAATCGCGACGACGATGAAGCCTATGATCATCGCGATGATGTTTCCCAAGTCGTTGCCGCGTCGCTTGGTGAACATCCCGCATAGGAAAACGCCGAGAAGCGATCCGTACGTGTATCCGAATATCCCGAGCACGATTGGGATGATTCGCACGTTCGGATGCACGATGACGAGGTAAGACGTCGTCGATGCGACGATAATCATCAGGATCGAAAACCAGACCGTAGCCCAACGGACGGCGCGCAGGCTCTGTTCAGCTGTTGATCGTGGGTTGATGTACGGTTCGTACCAATCGCGCGTGAAACTTGTGGCCAGGGCGTTTATTGCTGTGCTGAGCGAGCCCATGGCGGTAGCGAAAATTCCCGCGATCAACAGCCCGCGCAGGCCGACCGGCATTTGGTACAAAATATAGTGGCAGAACGTTTCGTTAGGTGTTTTGGGCAATGTTGGATCCGGGTGCGCCTGATAATAAGCCCAAAGCAAAAGGCCAATGGTTAGAAACGTCAGCACGATTGGGATATCGGCCAACCCCGACAGAATCAATGATCGCCGGCTCCGGCGAATATCGGGCGCGGTCAACATCCGCTGCACCATGTCCTGGTCCGTTCCATGCGTGGACATGGTGATGAAGGTCGATCCGATCAGGCCGGCAAAAATTGTGTACTCGACCTCGAACATTCCTTTGATCTTGTCCCAGCCGTGTTTTGCCGGATCGAGTCCAGTAGTGAAGAAATCAGAAATCCCGAAGCCACCGTGGCGCTGGACGATTTCGTCCCAGCCACCCGGAATTTGTGAGTATAGCAAACCGACCGCGGCCAACGCGCTGCCAATCATGATCGAGGCCTGGATGAAATCGGTCCAGATCACCGCTTTGATGCCGCCGAGAGTCGTGTAAATGGCGGTCAAAATGACAATGACAAACGTTGAGCCAATGTAGATGAGAAGCGTTTCTTTTTGTCCGGGCTGCACGCCGCGAATCATTTCATATGCAAGCGCAAGCGCGATTGCCGCGACATAAAGGCGCGCACCGGACGCCAGCACGCGCGTGACCATGAAAATAGCGGATGCCGCGTTTTTCGTCGGTACGCCGAAGCGCGCGGTGAGATATTCGTAGATCGAATAAACTTTGTAGTCGTAGTAAGGCTTGATGAAAATGTAGCTGACGAGGATGCGCGCCAGAATGGTGCCGAGCGCCAGTTGCAAATAAGTGTAGTTACGCAGCGCGAAGCCTTCGCCAGGCGTACCGAAAAAGGTGCCGGCGCTCGTTTCCGCTGCGATGATCGAGGCGAGCACCGCCCACCACGGAATTGCGCGGCCACCGAGCGCAAAATCTTTGAGGCTCTCCTCCTTCCGGCCCATGTAAAGGCCGATGGAAATGATGACGATAAAATACAGAAGTAAGACCGCGGTATCGATCGCGAGCCGGCTGTCCATGTCGGCGGTCATTTAGCCACGGATTAGCACGGATTCACACAGATAA
>JBARAJ010000262.1:0-17459 GCA_049791915.1 Candidatus Udaeobacter sp. | reverse complement strand
GCGCCACTTTTCACCACTCCGCCACCGCCGCTCATCTGTCCGGCCCAGGTCGCACTGATTCCAGCGCCAACATTGGCACCGACAAATCCTCCGCCGAGGACGCCTTCAAAAGTGTTACCGGTTAGCGAGAACGGGTTGTTGATCGTTGAGCTATCCAGCGGGATCAATAATGGCACCGACGCTGAATCAACATTGACCGTCGAGATCGTCCCGGTGGGGAGAGCACCGGAGGTGTAGCTGACTTGATTATTGGTGGCGCCATTGAGATCGAGCGGGATCACGCCGGTTGTGGTGCCGTTGAATGTAACGCGTGTGTTGTTCCCCTGCTCGCCAATGAAGAAGCCGCCCGCGTTGCTCAGGTTACCGGAAAAAGCAACGCGCCCGTTGACGATTCGAAGGTATGATGAACCCTGAATGTTACCAGTAAAGTTAGTCGCGCCGGTGCTGTTGGTGCTCGCACCTCCGCCTTGCAGACGGAGTGGGCTATTCAGCGTGATGTTACCACTGAGTGTCTGCGAACCAGTCGTGTTACTCAGAGGAGCCAAAAGAGGGATGAAGCCATTGCCGTAGCGAACTCCCGCAGAGTTCTGGCCACCGTTACTAACAATAATGTCGCGCGCGATGATCGAGTTTGCACCCGCGCCGGAGATGCTGAGTTGCGGAACCGCCGGAACAATATTCGTTTCGTTCGCGGGGGTTCCGATGGTGATAGTACCCGGATTAGGGAGGCTTGTATTGATGTTCATGAAGCCTACCCGCAGTTCGAGGGCATCATTGAAGGTATTGGTGGCGAGCGTGGTCTGTCCGGCACCGTTTTGCGTAATCGTCCCGGTAAGTCCGGACAAGGCTCCGTTCAGGGCAAGGGTACCGGCGGCATTTAGTAAGCCAGCGATACCGGTAATGGCGCTATTCACGGTGTTACTCCCGAAGAAGGCGCCGGGAGCGGAGCCGAAGGCAATCGTTCCGCCAGTGTAGGTGCCTGTGCCGCCAGTGCTCAGGATCATTCCTGAAGTGACCCCCAGAGTCACACCGCTTCCGAGCGTAATGGCGAAGGAGCTAGTGCCGCGTTTCAGCGCGTTGATATTCACCGAAGAATTAACCGCGGTAGCCGCGGTCACCGATACGTTCGTTCCTGGTGTATTGAAATCGGTCGCGTAGCCGGTGTAGGGCGTGAAACCGGTCGCGCCATTGTATCCGACAAAGTCGGTCGCGGTCACAACGCGCGGCAAAATGAGGGTCGCGTCCGCTGGCGGAACCGCCCCATTTACAAACAACTGAGTGGTGCCACCGAGCGTGGTTGTGCTAAACGCAACCGTCGACCGTGGCGCCGCCATCGTGAAATCGCCCGCATCCGTAACCACGTCCGTTCCAGTTCCGCTCGTCGCAAGAGTGATGATATTGTGCCCGCCGAGAATGCTTAGCTTGCCGATTGTCTCCGTCGCCGCCGTATTGGCGAGACCTCGGTAAGTAAATCCGCCGTCGCGAAGCTGAATTTCGACGTTATCGGCCAGTCGATTGTTATTCTGCGCCGCGGGAATTGTGGGATTGGGGGCCCCGGCTCCGCCGATGGATGCGTTGTTATCAAGGGTCAAGGTGCCACCCGAGGCAGCGAGAACGGTGGTAGCCGAAAGGTAGGAACCATTCGCTCCCTGGAGCGAAAGTATGGTCCCATTGCTTGCTCCGACGACTTCGACAGCGGTGGAAGCATTCGTGCCAGTGACAGCGTTGAAACCGCCATTAATCACGGTCGGGCCTGTGTAGGTATTATTGGCGAACAATCCCATTCCATCCGCGGCTACCATCATGCCGTTTGGGTTGAAGCCGTAGGTCTTGAGGAGCGAACCATTGGAAAGAACGCCTGTCAGTTGCAGCGCCCCATACAGGCTTACATTCGGAACTCCCGCGGTGCGGATGACCTGTGTTCCACCAGCTAAATTCAGGTTGGTTGCGATTGAGTTGCTGCCGCTGTTAAAGCCTCCCGGGGAAGACAGGACGTTGATATCACCAGTCACCCTAAGGGTACCCGTCCCAATGATACCGACTCCAGCGGAGCCCGTTGCCGGATTAAATGCCGTGGTGTCCAGGTCGTTGGTAAAGGTGACAGAGCCAAGCGTAATGCTGTTTGCCCCCAGATCCACCAGGCCATTCGAGAGACCCAAGCGCGTCGTAGTTGGAAGGACGCTAGTATTCGTGATGGCCAGCGTGCCGCCAACGCTCTCGCCGCTGAGGCCCGCCGCGTAAATGTCCACCGGGATGAGATTGTTGCCGGAGGTGGCGGGCAAGCCAACGCCGCTAAAGGTCATCGGCCCGGCGAGGTTCAAGGTCCCCGCGCCTAACTTAGACAGGCCTACCGAGCTGTTGACCGGCGTGCTCATGGTAAGGTTGAAGCCCGGATTTACGTTGATTATGCCAGTGTCCAGCGTGCTGGTGCCGTTTACAAATATGAGCGGGCCGGTGCCATTAAAGCTGTAGCCGTCCGCGATCAAGTTCAGGCTGTCAACGTTGATCTGTGTAGTGACATTGATCGCGCCCGCGCCGGTCCCATTGAAGATCGCGCCGTCGCCGTTCGCGTTATTCCAGACGCCGGTATTCCAATTCATGTCGGTCAAATTCCACAGGGAAGTGTTGGCTCCGTTGGTCCAGGTGACGTCAGCCGCGCGAAGCGGAGCGACGATAACGAAGAGAAGCGCGAGCGCCAGTGAACTGGCGTAGCGCAAGCCCTTAGGTCTCTCGCTGTGAACTGCCGATGTAGAGGCTATTGATTTCACGGTTTCGAATTGCCAGATTAACCGCTGACGCAGAGAGCCACCATTGGACTTTGGTCCCACACTAAATTTAGGCGATAGCTTGCAGAGTTGGGGAAGGGATTGGTAAAGGCGGGTAGGTTGTATCATTTTCGCTTCGAGGATTTGGAAGCGAGGGATATCATGTTATTCAACCCAGCCTGCAATAACAATCTGGCATGCATTGCGCCGCGAAATGATGCGCCGCGCCGCGAAATGATGCGCCGCGCCGCTTTCGCTATCGCCGCAAATCCGTGCCCCGCATGAAAGCGAGTTCTTCCTGAATATGGTCGAGGAGCCAGTCGTCCGGTTTGAGGCACTTCTGGGCCACCTTTTCCACCTGGGTCGCGGCGTCGACATGCACTTTCAAGTTGATGCCCTTCCAGCCCTGCTTGCGCAGGGTGACGAGGCTCTCGATCGCGCGGCGTTGCTGCTGCCAGCTGGCATTGGCGAAAGCTTTTGCGATCGGGCGCTTGGGAAGATAAAGCAGGTCGGTAAAACAGAGCGACACGAAGTAGGCGGAAAGACTCCGGAAATCTGCGATGCGATCATTGAGAAGTTGTCCCATTTCGGCCGGGACATTGATCGTGTGGCGAGTTGTCTTCATAGGTCGTAATCGTCCCCTGACGGAAGCTTTTTGTAAAGCACGCTGCGCTGGCCTCATCAGTCTCGAATCGATAATCCTTCTCAATGGAGCGAATGGGATGAGCGACATTGCCGGTTAAGCCGCGAGGGTAGCGGTCGAGCGCAGCGGGAGCTGCCGAGATACAACTCCGAACCCACGGCAGCTCCTGACGTTTTCTCGCCACCTCGTCGCTGCGCCGCGTCAGCTCCTTCTCCGCCTCGAGTAATTTCTTGCGAGCCGCAATCCATTCCTCTCGCGAAACGACCTTGTGTTCAGACTTCGTTGCCTTTGTGCTCATGTTTTCCTTTCTCCTTTCCGTAAAAGAGCGTGGCTCCCACGGAGCTTTACGCTCTCAACTACTTGTCCGCCGTAGCTTCAGCGGAGGAGGATCGGCGATCAACTTCTGCGCGCCTGCTGGCCACTGATCACACAGCCTGCCCGCCGTGGCGGGCGAACACTTTCGGAGTTTAGATAGGAGATTTCGGCGATCTCAGACTCGTAGCGAGCCACGGAACGCCCGACCACTATAGTAGGAATCCGCGCCGTTGTGCCCCACGAAGACGCGGCCGTAGCGGCGATCACAGTAGAGTGCGCCGCCGAGTTTTCTGATGTCTGCAGGCGTCTTTATCCAGCTTGATCTTTTCGTATCGAACTCGCCCAGTTTCTGAAGCTCGAAATATTCTTCTTCCGTCAAAAGCTCGACGCCCATGGTCTTTGCCATGCCAACGGCGCTATCCTTCGGCTTATGTTCCTTTCTCGCCTCCAGCGCGTCATCGTCGTAACAAAGACTTACGCGACCACTCGGAGTCTGCGCCGAACAATCGAAAAAGACATATTCGCCGGTGTTCTTGTCCTGACCCACAACGTCCGGCTCGCCGCCGGTTACTTCCATCATGTGGAGCGACCATAGCTTTGCCGAGTTAGCCTCCAGTTTTGCTTTTACCTTAGCCCACTCGAAACCTTTGTGGCGATTCATGTTCTTCTGGAAACGCGCTTGCAACGTTTCGAGTAACTCTTCGCGCTCTTTCGGCCACAACTTCTTCCTGGTCTCAACATCTTTCATGGCTGTTATCCTTGGTGCGCCGTGCACGAATCATCAACCAAACTCTTCGCGTCGCAAATCCCATTTGCTCCATTGTATCTTGATCGCTCCCGCAATGCTCGACCGCTACCCTTGCGGCTTTACCGGCCATGTCGCTCATCCCATTTGCTCCATTCTTCCTTCTTAATTGAAACTCCATCATTGCCCCCACTCGGTCGCTGCTTCCCGCCGCAGCTTTATCTTCTAGGTCGCGAATCCCATTTGCACCATTCCTACTTCGCTTCCAGTTGCAGTGTGCAAGAGCTCATTTTGTTCAACGTTGTCCACGCTTCCTGCGACGCAACCGTCCCAAGCGAGAATCATAGATCAGCCCGTTCTGCCTTCCCCGCTCGCCGGCTGCACGGTACCGAGCCGATAGACGCTGCCACACGTGTACGTGTAATACGGTCCTGTGTTGAAATTCATCTAGGACATGGTTGCTATACGTGAATCCCGTATAGCCGCAAGTTTGGCCCGGACTGATCTGGAGGGTTACCGGCGGGTGTGTGACATGTTTGTATTCCGCGATTCTGCGCCACCTTTGGCTTACTCGCCGTAACCCGCGCCGAAATCGCGTCCCTGCTTGTTCCTGATTGAGAGTGTCGCGAGATTCTATACGTGATTCACGTATAGTGTTCAGGCCGAGATTTGGTCCGTGCCGCTATGGACGAATCATCTTCTCGATTGCCGTGCGCGCGAAACCGCGCGGCGCCGAACGATCTTGCTCCCACTCTTGCAGCGTTCGCTTCGAGATCTGCAACTTCAAAGCTGCCTCGCTTTGGGAAAGATTCTTGCCCTTGCGCCAGGCTCGCAGGTGACGCGCAAGCGACTGAGGAGCAAGACGCTGATGCCGCGTGTGATGAGGTCGTGTGCCAAAAGCCATACTGTAAAAGAGATGGTATACGTGAGTCACGTATAACAGCAAGTTCTATCCAGGTTAATGCGGCCGAATGCTTCAGGCCGGCGCGCTGACGCAGGCCTGTCATGATGCGTCGCCAATCGCGCTTGGTTCAGCGTGCATTGTCTCTTGGAAAAAGCGCGCCCATTCCCCGCGTCAAAGCGTCACAGGGCGCTATACGTGATTCACGTATACCGTTAACGCCAAGCTTAAAACCATGGAGAAGGGAGCTTACGGTGACGCAACTTCCCGCCAACCGGGGCTTGAGCCCGAGCGTCGACCCGCTATCCTCGCAAGCCATGCACCGCGACCATCACAATTGGTATTCACACCGTCTCAGCCGCGACATGGGCGTCAA
The DNA here is from genome assembly GCA_049791915.1 of Candidatus Udaeobacter sp. Lineage (GTDB taxonomy): Bacteria > Verrucomicrobiota > Verrucomicrobiia > Chthoniobacterales > UBA10450 > Udaeobacter. The sequence continues at coordinate 11,714 of JBARAJ010000262.1, read as the reverse complement.
TGTTTACGGACATTACGGCATGGCCATCCTCGCCTTCCCCACCAGCTGCGGCGACGAGCATGAGCAGGAAGGTCAGGGCATGATTCGCACTCTCGGCCCGTACCTGGACGAGGGGCGAATCCGCATCTTCTCCATCAACGGCGTGCAGAGCGATTCGTTCGGCAACAAAGGAGCGCACCCTTTCCACCGAAGCTGGATGCAGGCGCAATACGACGACTATGTGGCCAGCGAAGTTTTCCCCTTCATCGACTACGTGTGCCAGACGCCCGGCATTCCGATCACCACCTATGGCGCATCGCTTGGCGCCTATCACGCGGCCAACACCCTCTTCAAACATCCCGACCACGTGAAGCGGTGCTACGCGCTCTCCGGCGTTTACGATATGCGCGACTCGATGGACGGGATGTACGACGACAACTTCTATTTCAATAACCCGATCGACTATATGGCCAACCAGAGTGACCCTTGGTTTCTCCATCAGTACGGGAGTTGCGACATCCACCTGGCGACCGGCCGTGGCCCGTGGGAAAACAGCGGTCCGACCTACCAATTTTCCGCCGTGCTCGCGAGCCGCGGGATTGCTCATCACCTGGACGACTGGGGCCCGAAGGGCGGCCACGAATGGCCCTACTGGCATCACCAGATGTGGGAGTACGTGGGCGCGCACTTCTAAGAACAGTTGCGTTCGCCCGCGTCGGGTCGCAGCGTTGCAACCGCACGAAATCGCTCGCCTATTAGCCTCGCTGTGACGCCTCACCCAGGAGCAATATGACGCTTTGCTGGGGAGCAATGCCTCAAACCCTGCAGAAAGACCTGCGGGATGCTATACGTGAGTCACGTATAACCGTAGACTCACCTTGCCTCCGGAGTATCGAGCAGTCACTACGCCCGAATTGCCTTTTCAACGGCGGCGCGCGCAAAGCCGTGCAGCACAGCGCGAACTTGCTCCCACTTTTGCAGGGTTCGTTTTGAGATCTGCAACTTCAGCGCGGCCTCACTTTGCGAGAGATTCTTGCGCTTACTCCACGCTCGCAGCAGGAGTGGGAAAGACTGAGCGGGCAGGCGCTGATGCCGCGTATGATGAGATCGTGTCCCGAAAGCCATCGCCTAAAATATGATTCTATACGTGAATCACGTATAGCACCAAGTCCGGAGCTTGAATTTTACTGTGTGAGGCGTGCGTCCTTGGGGCGACGACGGCCAGCAAGCAACAACGACGGGAGCGGCCAACGCCACGACTGGAAGGTTGGGCTGGAGAAACTCGCGCCGCATGCGCGGCCGCCAAGGTGCTTATGCGTGGTTCACATATAGTCGCGAGACGCCGGTTGCGAAGCTATACGTAACTCACGTATAGCATCAAGTCCCGAGTCTGAGTTCCGACTGTGCAAGGCGTGCGTCTTTGGTGGCGGCGACGGCCAGCAATCAACGACGGCGGGAGCGGCCACGTCACGACGGGAAGGTCAGGCTGGAGAAACCGGCGCGGTACGAGCCGGCCAAGGCGCTATACGTAACTCACGTATAGCGACGAAGGGCCGTTGAAGAGAGGCAGAGCGGCGGTGCGGTGCATGAGGCTGGTCCGCCGCACATGCTCGGTCTCCCAAACCGAGTCGCCGGCTTCCCTAGGCTGATTCGCAGCTCACAGCCTCCCGCCGTAAAGTTCGCGCCCGCGAACCGTAGCGGGTATCGTCGCCAACATGACCGCTTCGACCGTGGCCCAATACCTGGCTGCAGTCCCGGCGGATCGCCGCGCCGCGCTCAGCGCCGTGCGCAAGACGATCAATGAGAACCTGCCGGACGGATATGAGGAGGGCATTCAGTTCGGCTGGTATGTCCTGCTGTCCGTGTATCCGGCGGGCTATGGCGCGAATCCCAAGTGCGCTCGCATCGCAGAAGTCGGGCATGGTGCTGCATTTCCTGTAGGTTAATATCTCTTAGGAATGCAATGACGACAGAGGGATTAATCCTATTGGTAGCGCGGGCGACTCGCGTGCCGAGACACGATGAGGAACGAACCGTCGCGAGTTGCAGGCTTTGGAGCGGCATTCCTAAGAGCCATTAATCGCGCTTTGCGCAGGCGGGCTGGTAGCCCGCTGCTACCCACGCAGGAGTCGCTGCCGCTCCACACGGCTTCGCCGTGCTTTGGCAAAAGCCTGCTTTCTACGGTCATCCCACTCTCTCAACCTGGTTCACCAGCGAATACAAGAAGAGCGGCAAGAAGCTCGACATGGGTAAAGGTTGCGTCCGCTTCAAATCGTTGGAGGACCTGGCTCTCGACGTACGGTTCGCAGGGCGCGAACTTTACGGCGAGAGGCCACGAGTTGTGGCGAGTTGGACTAGGGAAGCCGGCGCCGCGGTTTTGGTGAAAACCGGTCGGCCGCACCGTTGCGCGCGTGTCCGCGGAGGAGCACATGGCCAATTACCAGGCGGCGAGGGCGCTCATGGGCAAGGGAGACTCCGAACTCCGCCGTAACGCGGGTGAAGGAGCGGCCGGACTTTCCAATTCTTCGCGTGCAAGGAGCGTTCGCGAGCCGGGCAGCAGCGCAAAGAAGGGCGCCAGGAAGTCCGCGGTGAACAAGGCGAAACCAATTAAGGGGACGACTTTAACCAATAACCTCTAATCGGCGAGCAATAACCTCGTTTTGAATGCGCTCTCAACGAGCAAAATCGCCGGATGACGTAGCGGGGATGTCAAAGCATTTTACCTGGTTTTCGCTGCTTACACCGGTTCGTCGTCTACACCGTGGCCTGCATCCAGAACTTCAGCTGCGCTGTCTTGATATTGCCCTGTGCGTCAAAGTACCAGTTTAGCCAGTCGTCGGGCGTCGTCTTCAAGTTGGCATCGACGCTACTTCCTTGGTTCACCGTCCAACGCCACGCAAAGTGGTCATATACGTCCAGAACATGCGTTGCGTAAGCCATCGCCAGCTTCTTGTTGCCTGCAATCATCAAAAGGTTTTCGTCGTTGTTGTACGAAGCTTGGTACCCAAGATTGTGGCTTCCCGTCACCACCACGCAGTCATCCGCAAACGGGTCGATCACCACGATCTTGTCGTGCGTAATCGCAAATCCAGCTTTCAGCAGTTCCTTCTGCCAGCCCTGCGGCACCGTCTGGTCCAGCGCGTTCGCCGAGATAACCCGCGCATCCTGCGGTGCTGGCGGATTCTTGACTCCCTTCTGCTTCTTCGGCGGCGACGTGCCCCTCATGTCGTAGTAAAAATTTCCCGCTGCATCCGGTGAAGTCACACACCCGCGCACGAACAAGTCTTTGTTTGCCTTTTGCGCCGACGCCGCGAACTCCGTAATGCTCGGCTTCCCCGGTATGAACGCCAAAAACAGCACCGCATTCTTGGCCGCCATCATCCGGTCGCTCAGGTCCTTCATATCCACCGGGAAGGCCTCGGTCGCTTTGCTCTTGCTGCGCTGCTTCGGTGTATTAGGCGAGAAGTAGCTCGTCAACGTGCTGGCGTCGTCGGTCCCCTTGTCGAGGTTCAGGTTCTTCCCCGTTCCGTTGAACCTCCGCAGCGGCGTGTCCTGGAACGGGCTGCCCGCCTCATGCGCCTTCTCGTCCGCCTGCAGCTTCGTCCAGTACGCCATGTACCGCGCCGCCACCAGCTTGTCCTGAATGACGATGGAGTTGTTCGTCTGTGCGCACAGCCCTGTATCGGTCCAGTTGCAGGAGCCCGTCAATACCGCCTGCGGCGTCCCGCTCGCATCCGCGTAAATCAAGAACTTGTTATGCACGATGTGGCCGCTCGGCGGGTCGCGATAAAGCAGTGACGCAGCTGACACCTTCAGCTTAGTCTCAGAGTTATCGTTCTCGCCCGCCACCTCCTCCGATCCGCCCGGCGTCGGCTTGGCCACAATATTCGCGAGCACAATATTGAGCTTGTGTCCGATGCCCACCAGCGACTGCACCAACTCCACGTCCGTTAGCTCGTACAGTGCCGCGTAGATCGAGCCACTTGTCTTCGCCCGCGCCACAAACTGAGTCAGCGTCCCGAGAATATCGCCCGCCAGATCCTGCCGCAATTGGTTTCCGGGGACCTTGATCGCCGCCAACAGGCTCGTCTTGCTCACGTTGCCTTTCAACGCATCCGACACATGTTGCGTCGAGATAAGGCCCCGGTTGAAGATCGCGGTCACACTTGCTGAACACACCCCGGAGATCGTCACCTCGTTCGTCGTCAGGATCGGCAGTGACGCCATCGGCTTCAATGCATTCGGCGGTCCTTCGAGGGGCACCACCTTGTAGCGGAAGGTGTAGTTCCCGGTCTTGTCCCCCACGAGTCGAGCGTAGACATCCTTCCAGTAAAACTTCTGGATAGGAAACTGCTCGGTCGTCTGCCCTGGTGTGATGGTCTCGCCCGGAAACACCGCGTGGCTGGGCAATGCTGTCTCCCGGCCCTTCGAATCGACACGGTATAACGCAAAGCCCATACAGCCCTCGGGCTTGGTTCCGTAACTCCACGCGATTGTCGCGACGTCGTTGTTAGCGAATGCCACTGCGTTCCGCATATATAATTCCTAAGTTGACTTTGTAATCAGCCGATCCGTCGCAATCAAGCATGAATTTGTGCGGTCGATCAAGCAGCCCGTTACCATTTTAAAGCGAGCGAAGACTTCTTAATGGTGTGACATCGTCTATATTCTCCAATTCTTCGTGTTAGGCACTAACCGGACATCCGTAAGCGTTAACCGTACGTGAGGTCAGTGCTCTGTCCGACCTCGATAATGTAACCGTCAGGATCGCGGATGTAGCAGCGCGTCTCGCCGTACTTGGGGATCGGCTCCGTGATGAACTCGGCTCCTCGACTTTTCCACAATTCGTAGCACGCTTGAATGTCCGCGACGCGGATATTCATAAAGCTGTTGATGTGATTCGGGTCGGGCACGCTGAGGGTTACAGACGGCTTGTCAGGCGTCGGCCCGCCCCCGACGTTGACTAGAAGCCACGTATTCGCGATCTGAATGTACCCAGGTGCGCCCGAGCTGTCGCCTCTGCTCAGAATGCGACCTCCGAAGACGGTTTCATAGAAGCGAGCTGATCGGTCGATATCGGCGACGGTGAGAAAATGTGCGATGCTGACTCCCTCCCGCGGGGGCATCTCATAACTCCTCTGCTCGATTTGCACGCTGTCCATTGACGACTCCGATTTCGATCCCGTCATGAGTTTCAGAAGCGCCTGAGCCGCCGAGGTCGACGATGCGGGGTTCTGCCCGGTAACGAGCCGGCCATCGACGATGGAAAACGGCTGCCAGTTCGCCTTCTTCTCAAAGACGGCCCCGAGCTGTAGCAGTTCATCTTCGACGAGGAACGGCACAACCTTCGTTAGTTGCATTGCCTCTTCCTCGCCGTTCGTGAAGCCGGTGACATGTTTTCCTTTCACCAGCGGAGCGCCCTGGTAGGTAACGTGGCGAAGCACCCCAGGCGAATGGCAGACCAATGCGATTGGCTTGCCGGAATTATAGAAGGCTTCTAGAAGAGCAATCGACTCCGGGCTCTCCGCGAGATCCCACATCGGGCCGTGCCCACCCGGATAGAAAACGGTGTCGAAATCCTCCGCTTTCACGTCGGCCAGTTTAATTGTCTGGGATAAAGCCTGCTGCGCTGCCGAATCTTTTTTGAACCGCGTCATGGCGTCGGTCTGATTTTCAGGCAAATCGCTTTTGGGATCGAGCGGCGGCTGGCCACCTTTGGGAGAAGCGAGCGTCAACTCAACGCCTGCGTCCCTAAAGACGAAGTAAGGCGCGGCGAATTCTTCCAGCCAGAAGCCAGTCTTGCGACCAGTGTTGCCCAGTTGATCGTGCGAAGTTAATACCATCAGTATCTTCATTGTTTGCTCCAGTTGTGCGAGCGGACCCAACGTCGCGGTTTCTCGGCGGAAAGTGGGTCAGGCGGAGCTCTTTTTGTGGAGTCGCCTGACGAACTTGGCGCTGAGAGAAATCTCCAAACCTTAGTATGAAAGTAAAGTCACAACTGTATTGCGGGAAAGTGCGGGCCGGTTCGCCCCCGTTTCGGTCCGAGCGTTCGGGAATGTCTGGGCGAATCATGGCCCGCGCGCGACCCATTGGGCGCCAGGTAGGAGCATCAAATGCATCGCGCCCGACGGGCCGACAAAATTCGCAGCGTCGTCCGGAACGGACGTGGACACGGACACGCCCGCCAACCCGACGAGCTTTGCGATCCTGTTCATCGCGGCGAACAATCGATAGTAAAGCTCCGACTGTTGTTGATTCCTTTGATCTCTTGTTGACTCTTATGTCCGCTCGAAAACCAATGCTATACGTGATTCACGTATAGCATCAATTCACGCTGGTTCGGTGATTGTTGAAAACGCAATTCCCAGCTAGCGTCCGGCGAGGATGAGACATCTCTTCTTTGCTGCCACTCTCGCCGCCGCGCTCCCTTTCTCTGGCTTGCCAGGTCAATTCGAAAAGATTGCTCCCGCGGCGAAAGGGCGCGTCGGCGTCGCGGCCCAGCTCCTCGAGTCGGGCGAAACGGCGGACCTGCACGGCGACGAGCATTTCCCTATGCATAGCGTTTACAAGCTGCCGATCTCGATGGCGGTCTTGCAGCGCGTTGATCGCGGAGAGCTGAAGCTCGATCAGCAAGTGAAGGTCGAGCCGAGCGATTTCATGCGAAAAGGAATGTATAGCCCGGTGCGCGATAAGTATCCGGACGGTACCGAGCTGCCCATCGCGGAACTTCTCCGCTACACCATTTGCGAAAGCGATGGCAGCACCAGCGATGTGCTCATGAAACTCATCGGCGGCCCGGGCAGTGTCATGGCCTTCCTGGAGGAAATTCAGGTGCCAAACATCCAGGTTGTTAACTCTGAGAAGGAAATCGGCCGCGACTGGGAAACGCAGTATCGAAACTGGGCGACTCCCAAAGGCGCGCTCGCCCTCCTCGTGGCCTTGCAATCTCAGCGTGGCCTCTCGCGGGAGAGCCAGGCCCTGCTACTGAAGTTGATGACCGAAGCCATCCCGGGCGCGAAGCGGCTCAAAGGCGAATTGCCCGCCGGGACCGTGGTCGCGCACAAGACCGGCACCGGCGGCACTCGCAACGGCATCACCTCTGCGACCAACGACATCGGCATTATCACTCTGCCCGATGGCCGACACCTGGCCGTGGCCGCATTCGTCTCCGATTCCGCCGCCAATGATGACACGCGGGATGCGATCATTGCCCGCCTGGCCAAAGCCGCCTGGGATCGCGCCCACTCGTTAGGCCGATGAGGCGTTGGCGGCGGCCGTAGCTGTCGACACGAGGCTCGGCGAGTGGAGGTGGAACGCGCCAAAGGACGCGGATGTCTCACGCGAAGCGAAAAGTTGGCGCAGCGTGTGCGATATGACAATCGCCCTGTCGGACACTACCTGACTTCTGACCGCCGATCATTGAAGTACCAGGCGGGAACCGTACCGGACCAAGCCTCTTGATGCTTGGATCAAGTCTGTTGGCGACCGCATCACGCGAGATGCGCCAACAGCCAAGGTCGACCAGGTTTTCGGCAGCGATTTTGATCATCTTCCCTTGTGAGATTGCGGTTCATCCGCTCGTTTTTCTCCTTTTCATAACTAGCTTCTCGTTTCCCGGAAACGTTGCTACCCAGCTTCCGTCGTTTGTTTCTCGCATTACCGAAGTGAGAAACTTATCCGTCCCGTCAGGTCTATAGGTCTGACGAAAATGTTTGCTCATGCCATCTGGGCCGACCTTTGCTTCGCCAATCGGCGCAACGCCTTCCGAAAAGACTCCGGTTATCTCACGCACGATCGTTGCGTCCGGAGCAACGTTGAACGTTCCTTGCTCCTGCGCTCGACCCGATTTCAGATCCATGGTGAGGAGCATATCGAGGTTCTTGTGGACACCATTCCAGACCAACATTCCTTCGAAGTGCGGATCTTCCTTGCCACCCGGCCCGATGAAACTGCCCGCATACCATATATAAGAGTGGCCCGGCCCCCAGGTGAATCGTTGCACGGCAAAAGAGGGACCACCGTCCGGCGCAGTCACGTCCCAGGTTCCGATCAACGCTTCGTATTGTGCATAGACTCCGCTGCTTGAATTCAAAGCCGTGGCAGACTTGCGCTCGGCCCGCCACGTTTCGGTTCGTCCTTCGGTAGTGTAATTCCCCGCGAGCGTCCCATTACTTTTCAACTCGCCTTCCAAGACAACCGACTCATGTTTTTTGAAAACCAAAGTCGCTTCGAGTTTTTGCTTGCTCCACTTTCCATTTTCAACTGTTCCTGGTCCAGTATGACCAGTCTCAACCGTGCCGGCGAGCCGTTCACCATCCACCTGAAGATGTAAGCTCCCCGAAACGCTCTCATGTCCCGCTTGGAAATGGATAACCCAATCTCCTGTGATCGACTGTTCGGCGGTTGGCGTCGCCGGTGGCGCGTGGTGTTGACCGAAAATAACGCCTGGTAGTCCGAGCGCGGCGCACATCATCACTGCTATCTTGATTTTCATAATGATTACCTCTTTTTCATTTGTTTGCAGATCGAGGCTTACGCACGACAGAATTCAGCTGCAACCGTTAGATAGCGGTTGCCCATACGATTCCGTACAAATCGATGCCGAATGTCCGAAAAGTTGAAAGGCCTGCTAAGTCGGTAAAGCGCCGGGTCGATCGCCGCGTCGGCCGAACTCGTGCCCGACTCGGGCAGGCGTTGCGCAAATTAATGGAACAACGGCCGCTCGAAAAAATCTCCGTCCAGGACGTGGTCGAGCTGGCGGGGGTAAGCCGGTCCGCCTTTTACGCCCATTATGATGACAAGGTCGACCTTCTTCTTTCCGACATGGACGAATTCCTGGAAAGAATGGCGATGCTGTTGGTTGTTCGAAGTGAACAATCAAATCGGATTGCACCGGTGCACGAGTTTTTCGCTCATGTTGGTGAGGCGGAAGAGATCCGCGGAGCGCTGGCGCGTTCAGAACGGTTGCAGGATTTTTTCGATTTGGCGGTGGAACACTTCGCACGTGGGATCGAACTTCGGCTGAGACAACTAGCTGAACGCGAAAAGACCCAACCGCAGCGCCCGCGCGATGGATCAACCGCCGTTGCGAGCTCAGATCTCGTCGCGCATGCGCTCGCGGGAGCATTCATTGGTTTTCTCAACTCCTGGCTCCGCAACGGCCGACCGCTTTCAGCGAAAGCGGTGGATACTCTGTTTCACAGATTTGCTTGGGCCGGAATAACAAGTGCCGGGGCTACGAAAGAGGTACACACTTTCTGAAAACCGAATAGCGATACCGGTTTCAGATAGTGAATTGTCGAGAGCCTGCTTGGTAAGGGCCAGTCCGTGAAAGAGCACATCACCAATTACCGGGCGGCCAGGGCGCTCACGGACAACGGAAACTCCGAACTCCGAAATACTTCGCGAGCAAGGAGGGTTCGGGATCGAGGCAGCAGCGCAAAGAAGGGCGCCAAGAAGTCCGCGGTGAAGAAGGCGAAACCGAAGAAGTGACTCTGGCGACTGCCGCCGCGTAGACGAACGACAACAGAACCAGAATGAAGTTGAATGGAGCGACATGGCCGGTTGTCCGCGAGGGTATGCGGTCGAGCGCAGCGGGAAGCTGCCGATACAACGCGTGCATCGTCAGCGCACGATTATGCTGAGACGGCGATGGTCAGACAAGCGCAGCGAGCTGGGGGCTCGTCTTTATCGATGCTTAGGCTCTGTCGTTGGCGTCTGTCTGCTCGTCTGTTCTAAAGACAACTGATTTGGAATAAGTGGGCGATTTGACCAATGTTCGCCAATTTCTTGAACAAATTCTGCTCGCACAATCTTTGCGCGCTCGAGTAGCCACGAGGCACTTTCCCGTCGGAGGTATATTCCTTCCATTGGGCCGTCGTACAAGGACGACCGGGTTAAAAGTGACAAAAGTTTTGGCACTGTGAAAAGGCCAGACGCTACTTTGGGCACGCTCGAAAGGCCAAGCTGTCGCACGACTTCATCTCGACCATAGCTATTGATGAAGCGTTTCTCTTGTTTATCAAAGACATCGAAAGCCAAAAACCAGTCTGGTAAGCGCGTGTAGTGAATGGAATGGCGCGCATAACACCACTCCCCGAACAAAATAAGTCGATCGCGCAAAACGTCTGATAACTGATTGCGTCGCGTGGAGAGCCAGTACCAAAGATTGCTAAACTGACCTTTGGTTTCAGGCGTTACAAAATGTCCGCGGTTCTGAACACGCAAGCAGCCGGCGTGATCCGTTGAAAATCCGATGTTCGCGCCATCCACTTTTTCTTCGACTGTGATTGGAGCGCGCAGAAATTCTTCGGCTTGTGATGCGGCCATCAATTTGTCTTCGCGCAATGGTTTCTGACCGAGCCAAACAAGATGAGGAGTCGTCGGGAACTTAATCAACTTCGTAGCAGTCATGCCTCGCCGGTTTTTTGTTGCCGAATGGCTTGCAACTCATTGCGGCAAAGAACTTCGAGCCGGATACCATGCGGTAATAAGCCGGCCTCCCACCCAAGCCACTTGCTATCGGCCGCCTCTAGAATCGGGGGCTTTTCGAAGTGTGCGTTTGCCGCAGCCACAAATTTCCGGTCGGCTGGATCAAATGCAGCAAGAGCCGCGTCGTTCGGAAATTCCGAAAACATCGTTTGCTCCGGATTAGTGGGCGTGATGGTTACCCAATCAATACGCGAATAACTTTGGAGCATCCATTTAACGAAAGCTTGGCCTGGGGACGGTTTTCCATTTGGGTCCAGACCATTGTGGTATTCGTCAAGAATTAGCCGCCCATAATCAAGGACCACTTGCTCCTCGCTCCGAACCCGCTCTAAACGCTCAATACACGTAATCTTACACGCGCCGCTCATGTGGGGCGCCTGTCCGTCAGCCACAAGGAGGACGTTTGTGTCGATCACGACAGCACTCATCCCTCATCGGTGACAGCTTTGGTCTGCGTCTGCCTTCTGGCGGCAGCTTTTTGCATCGCGAACAGATCATTCATGCTGTCCCCAAAGAATTTATCTGGCCAATTCTCAATATTTCCGAATAGGTCGAGTTTGAGTGGTTCTAGCTTAGCCTTATTCCCCGTTGTGTATGCAAAGTAGGCGGCGACCTGCTCTGAACTGATTGGCCTCTCGGGGTCGGCCTCAGCAATGCGCCTTTGAAGCCGATTTAGAAAATGCTCTGAGTGCGTCTCAATGATAAGTTGGATACGTCGCTCTTCTCCGTCAGAGCGCGCCTGCAAGACATCGATAAAGAGATCAGCCAGATGCGACTGGGCTCTTGGATGTAGATGCAACTCCGGCTGCTCTATAAAAAGAACTGATCGCGGAGGAGCGTAGAAACACTGTACTACGACCGGCAGAACCTGTGAAACTCCGAAACCAACATCTGGAAGGTCTACCCAAGATGGCGAACCTGGCGTCCTAACCTTTACTTCATACTCTTTGCGGTGTGCGGAAATCTGACGGAGTTGAAACTCATCGATTAATTCAAGCTGCTGTAGCCTTTCAGCGATAAATTCCTGAAATAGCCGATATTTTTTTTTCTTCCCAGCGTTCAGCTTTCGATCTTTAGCGGCGAGCAGCGCGCTAATTGTGTTTTCTCCAGAATATCCGACACTCTCAGGCTCACCGCCCGTCCAATAATAAAGACGCTGCGCTTTTGAGCGGAGAGGACCAAGGTAACTAATCGATCTTAGTAGGCGCTCCATTCGAAGACTAAAGTCCTGAACAAAGTCGGCA
>JBARAJ010000261.1:0-5302 GCA_049791915.1 Candidatus Udaeobacter sp. | reverse complement strand
GCTTCATCGGGGTCGTCGCCGAGGAATCCTTCGTTGAGGTCCGACGCGGCTGCAGCCTAACAAATCATTACAGCTGACCTGGTGGCACGTGCTTCTCTGCCAGGCAGCACCGTCCCAAGCGTGCCGCTCTATCGCAAGCGCTGCATTTCCGACAGGTCGCCCCGGCGCCTTTGCGCTCGCCGTCCTTTCGCTCCGCGCTAACTCTCTCTTCGTTTGTGTTGCCAGACAGGGTCGCTGCTTTGCAAAATGGCAACCATGTCGGGTTACGAACCAACTTCGCGGCGGCCAATTGCGGCAGTGTTCCGGCAAACTGCAGGCGCTGCTATGCGGTTCTGTGTGCGTCATGGAATTCATCCCGATGCGATTTCGTATTTGTCGATCGTAGCGGCGCTGATCGCCGCAATTTGTTTTTGGAAATCGGGAGCGAGCCGCTGGCTACTCATTATCGCGCCGCTTTTTTGTTATTTGCGGCTCTGGTTCAACATGCTTGACGGCTTGGTCGCGTTCGCGGCGGGAAAGGCGAGCCGCCATGGCGAAATCCTGAACGATCTGCCCGATCGCATTTCCGACATCGTGATTTTCGTCGGGGTTGCGCACAGCGGGTTGATGAATTCGCTGATCGGATATTGGGCAGCAATTTTCGCGGTGCTCACCTCGTACGTCGGTCTGTTTGGACAAGCGCTCGGCGTTCAACGCCAGTTTGGTGGAATCATGTCCAAGCCTTGGCGTATGGTCGCGCTCCACGGCGGCGCATGGCTCACGTTTTTTCTCCCGTCACAATCATCCGCGACTCTCACCATTTTTGATTGGACTTGTCTTGTCATCATCGCTGGTTGTGTCGAAACAATCGTTGTTCGCTTGAAACGCATCACCGCCGCGCTGCAAGATAAGCGGTGATGTCGCCGCAGATCGCGCTACACGATCCCGTTTTCCGTGATTACTTCTGGATCGTTTTGATTTCGCTCGCAATCGCCGGCGCGGTGCTCGGTCTTCTGCGATTCGTTTTGAAAAAGGAAACGGCGTCGATGTTCAAGACGTATTGGTCGTGGATTCTCATTGCTGGAATCGGTTTCATGGTTGTTTTTCTCGGACGCATTCCAACGATCGCCGGCGTCACCTTGGTCGCGATCTACGCTTTCAAGGAATTCGCGCGTGCATCGGGATTGTATCGTGACTCATGGATGACCGGTGCGGTTTATGCCGGAATCGTTGCTGTCGGAATCGCCTCGCTAATTTCGCATCCACGCGGCGAAGAACAGGGCAGGGGCTGGTACGGATTCTTTGTTGCCGTGCCGGCGTTCGCGATCGCGTTGATCCTCCTCATTCCGATTTTACGCAATCGCGCTCGCGGCGAGCTGCAACGCATATCGCTCGCCATTATCGGTTTTGTTTACATCGGCTGGATGTTCGGTCACCTCGGATTTATCGCGAACGCTCGCAACGCCTATGGTTTTGTTTGCTACATTATTTTCGCGACGGGGTTGACTGATGTTGCGGCCTTTACTTTCGGAAAAATTTTCGGCCACCATCCGTTGCGCAGCGAAATCAGTCCGAACAAGACATGGGAAGGCGCGCTCGGAGCGCTGGGTATTGCCATGATTTTGCCCTGGCTTCTTCGCTTCTCGTTTCCATTCTTTGGCCCGTGGCAATTAATTCTGACCGGCTTGATCGTTGGAATTGGCGGGCAACTGGGAGATCTTTCGATTAGCGTGATTAAGCGCGACATCGGAACCAAAGACATGGCTGCAACTATTCCCGGTCACGGCGGAATTCTGGATCGGATCGACAGTTTGGTTTACGCGGCGCCATTGTTCATGCACATGGCCGGGTATTATTATCCGCTCCGATGAAAAAGTGGCTTTACGATTCGGTGCGTGATGTCGATCAAGCGCCGATTGATCGTCTTCGTCAGTTTCCGCGCGAGCCAGATATGCTCGTTTACGGATTGCGATCGCTCGGCGCGTTGATCATTCGCGGCCTGCTGCACATCTACAATCATTTTGAAATTATCGGGCACCAAAATCTGCGGACCAACCGTTCGCTCGTTATCGTCGCGAATCATTGCAGTCATATCGACACACTCTGTCTGCTCGCGGCGTTGCCGCTGCGCAAATTGCACCGCGCGTTTCCAGCGGCCGCTGCGGATTATTTTTTCCAAAGCGTCCCGCGACTTTGGGCTGCCGCGATACTCGTGAACGCGCTGCCGTTTGCTAGACAAGCGCGCGTTCGACAAAGCCTGTCGCTTTGCCGGCAATTGCTCGCCAATCCCGGAACCATCCTGATTATTTTTCCGGAAGGCACAAGATCGACAACCGGCGAAGTTGGCGAATTCAAATCAGGAATCGGCACTCTTGTTGCGGGACGCGACGTCGTGGTTGCGCCGTGCTTCATCGACGGATCATTTCAAGCGTGGCCTAAAGGCAAACGACTTCCGCGCCCGCGAACAGTGCGATTGGTCGTTGGAACGCCTCGCAATTACCACGATCGCGGAACCGACAAGATCGACATCTGTGCGATTGCCGCCGAACTGCGGGATGCGGTGAACGAATTGCGCCCAGCAAATGGAAGCCACTGAAAGAACTTTCACTAGTTGGGACGGTGCGGAGCTGTTTTATCGCTCATGGATCCCAAACAAGGCAACGGACAAAGCGCTGCTGCTTTTTCATCGTGGCCACGAGCATTCCGGTCGTTGGCAAGAAACGGTTGATTCTCTAGGCCTCGACGATGTTGAGATCTTCGCGTGGGACGGGCGCGGTCATGGACGTTCGGCGGGGGATCGCGGCGCGGCAAAGAGTCTTCACGACGTGATCAAAGATGTGGATGCCTTTGCGCGTCATGTTTCAGAGAAGTTCGGCATGCCGATCGAAAACATGATCGTACTCGCGCATAGTCTCGCTGCCGTCACCGTCACAGCCTGGATCCACGATTACGCGCCGCCGATCCGCGGCATGATTTTGGCGACTGCCGCATTTCACGTGAGGCTCTACATTCCGTTCGCTATTCCAGCGCTGCGAATCCTTCGACCGCGATTCGTAAAGAGCTACGTGAAATCCAAAATGCTCACGCACGATCGTGAGCAAGCCGCTCGCTACGATTCCGATCGGCTCATCTTCCGGCAAATCGCGGTCAACGTCCTTCTCGACCTTCACGATACCGCGAAACGGTTGCTTGCCGATGCCGGTACGATTCAAACGCCGACGCTGATGATCGGCGCGGGAAAAGATTGGGTTGTCAGTCTCAAGGCACAGCAAAAGTTTTTTGATCGACTTTCTTCGACTCACAAGCGCTTCGAGATTTTCCCGGACGCTTATCACGCGATCTTTCACGAAACGAATCGTCAGGACGTTGTCGAACTTGTTCGCGAGTTTGTTCGAGATTGCTTCGCGAAAGCGGCAACCGCGCCTTCATTGGTAAACGCCGATAAGAACGGATACACGGCGCACGAACATGAGTGCTTAAAGAACAACGGCAGCGCGAGATTCGCAGTCGCTCGCGCCGGACTGAAATTTTCGAGTCGTTTGAGTCGTGGCATCGAGATTGGCTGGCGTTGGGGCTTCGATTCTGGTCTTTCGCTCGATTACGTCTACAAGAACGAACCGCACGGCTGGAGTGCGCTTGGTCGCCTTATCGACAAATCATACCTGAACAGCATCGGCTGGCGCGGCATTCGGGAACGCAAAGCGAATCTGGACAAAACTCTGCGGGATTTGATTCTGAAAATGCATCACGAGAATCGCCCGCTGAGGATTCTCGATATCGCCGCAGGCGCCGGCCGTTACGTAGTCGAAACGATCCGCGATATGCCAGGGATTCCAATCGGCGCCACGCTTTGCGATTATAAGCAGGAAAATGTCGACGCCGTGCGCTCTCTGGCGGATGAGCTAAATGTCGACGGCGCAGTAATCGCGCACCGAGCCGACGCATTCAATCGCGAATCTCTCGCCAGAATTCAACCGCGCGCGACGATCGGAATCGTTTCAGGCCTTTATGAATTGTTTCCGTCGAACGAGCCGGTTTTGAATTCGTTGCGCGGATTAGCCGACGCGATCGAGCCTGGCGGTTACCTCATTTACACGAATCAGCCGTGGCACCCGCAGCTCCAATTCATCGCGGAGGTGCTGACTAATCGCGAAGGTGAACCCTGGATCATGCGTCGCCGGACGACGGCTGAAATGGATGAACTCGTTCGCGCCGCCAGCTTCGAAAAGATCGATATGGAAATCGATCAGTGGGGAATGTTCACCGTCTCAATCGCACGACGTTCGAAGTTCTAACCATCGCGTGCACGTCTCTCGTCTTAAAGCGTTTACTGTTTCCGCGGAATTGTCGGTCCTGTTTCTGGTCGTCTACAGCGGTTGCAATTGGATCACGGGACAACGCAGTCAAGTAGGCTCGTTCTATTTTCAATGGGAGCGTGCCATCCCATTCGTTCCTTTCATGATTCTCCCTTACATGTCGATCGACCTCTTCTTCATCGCGGCTCCGTTCCTTTGTCGAACAGAGGAAGAGCTGCGGATCTTTTCGCGTCGGGTCATCGCTGCAATTCTCATTGCAGGCCTTTGTTTTCTGCTTTTCCCGCTGCGTTTCGCTTTCCCGCGCCCTCACGCTAGCGGTTGGCTTGGCGCGGTCTTCGATTGGTTTCGCGGAGTGGACTTGCCATTTAATCTTTTCCCGTCATTGCATGCCGCTCTGCTGTTGCTCCTGGTCGATGTTTACGTAAGAAATCTTCGCGGCGTCTTGTTGTTGGCAGTCATGTCGTGGTTTTTCCTTATTGCTCTCTCGCCATTGCTCACTTATCAGCACCACGTCATCGACATCGTCGGTGGTTTTATTCTGGCCGGATATTGCTTCTACCTTTTTCGCGAGTCTTCGCATGCGCCGCCAGTTGTCGTGAATCGCCGGATCGGTTCGTATTACGCAGCGGGAGCGGCGATTGTCTTGATTATTGGCGCGATCTGTTGGCCATGGGGAGTCCTCCTTCTTTGGCCAGCGATCGCTCTCGGCATCGTGGCAATCGCGTACTCCGGAGCGGGTCCGATCGTTTTTCACAAGACTGAAGGAAAGTTGCCGTGGAGCACGCGATTTGTGTTGGCGCCTTGTTTACTCGGTCAATATCTGTCGTTGCTGTATTACCGGAGCCAATGTCGTTCGTGGGACAAGGTCGCACCACAAATCTGGATTGGCGCCAAACTGGGGTGCCATTCTGCGAAAAAAGCGGTGCGCTCCGGGGTTGTCTCCGTGCTTGATTTGAGCGCTGAATTTTCCGAAGCGAAACCGTTCCGCAAAATCAATTATCGAAATG
>JBARAJ010000260.1:0-1935 GCA_049791915.1 Candidatus Udaeobacter sp. | reverse complement strand
GGGTTGAACGCAAAAGCATCTTCCGAGAATATGCCGACTGCGTGACCGATGGATTAGTCGAGTATTATTCCAAAGCGCGCGGTAGTGGCGATTGACCTCAATCGCCCGATTTGTAGGGCGGTTCTGTGAAACGCAATGGCGTCTGACACAGACGCCCTACAGTTGTTTCACGGCCTCACGAATGTCATCGAGAGTCACGTCGTTCGTGATACGTGCAGTGCCGATGCGTGGTGTCACAACGAACCGCACTTTTCCGCCTTCGAATTTCTTATCAAAGCTTATAGCGTCGAAAATTTTCTTACGCGGAAAATTCGGCGGCAACCGCGTTGGTAACTCGAATCGCTCAAGAAGATCAACAATTGCAGTGTGCTGATCTGGCCGCAGCCCAGCTTTTTTCATCGAGATTGCGCACGCGGCGACAATTCCAAGGCTCACTGCTTCTCCATGCAGGAATTTCCGGTAGTTTCCGGCACGCTCTATCGCGTGGCCAACTGTATGGCCGAAATTCAGGAGAGCGCGCTCGCCCGCCCGGTCGCGCTCGTCTTTCGCCACGATTCTGGATTTGATCTGGATATTGCGCTTGATCAGCCGTTGCAGGGCAGGCGCTGCGCCTGCTTTCCACGACTGCAGTATCCGGAACATTTTTGGATCGGCGATAATGGCGTGCTTGATGATCTCCGCGAACCCTTGATTGAATTGACGACGCGGCAGTGTTTTCAAAACTTCGAGATCATCAATCACCAGCGAGGGTTGATGGAACGCGCCGATCAAATTTTTCCCGGCGCGCGTGTCAACACCGGTCTTCCCGCCGATCGAACTGTCCACCATTGCCAGCAGCGTTGTTGGAATTTGGACATGTGGAATGCCGCGGTGATAAATCGCCGACACGAACCCCGAAAGATCGCCAATCATCCCGCCACCGAGACCAATGACAAACGATTGGCGGTCAACTCCCGCCGCAATCATCTGATCGCAAATCGCGCCCGCTTGCTCAAGCGTCTTCGATTTCTCGCCCGCCGGGATTGTGATCAGAGTGGGGCGAAAACCGCGTGACGTGAGACTCTTCTTTACGTCACGGGCGAAGAGTCGCGTGACATTGCTATCTGAAATGAGGGCACACTGCCGGGATAACGCGAGCCCCTGACATTTTTTTCCTGTCCGGGAAAGTAACTGCTTGCCGATTAAAATGCGCCCGACGCCGGCACGCACAGAGATCATGTGAGCGCGCTCGTTACTGCGTTGGGTCCCAATGTTTCAAACCGAGCGGAACTGTCGTGGTATCTTTAAATGTGCCGGCGGTGCTAGCCGGCCCAAATGTCATCGTTTCTGCATGAAGATCGCAGAATAGTGCATTGATCTGCGCGCCGTTGCGCTGCGGACCGATCGTCATTCCTCCACCTCCTCCGGGAACGAGATTCGGTACGAATGGGGCCGTACCAGTCTTGGCCGTCCATGAAGCGCTGACGCCAGGATTCCCATTGTAATTAGGCGCCATGAAAATTGTCGAGGAAGGAGACACAACTCTCGACATATTGCCATTTATCCCAGTGGTCGAATACATATTGCTATTGATGCCATAGCTCACCGGCGCAGCATCCGTTTCCGAAGGGGCGCGTTTATCAAAAGGTGATTGGAAAATGTTTCTAGTGGCAACGTACTTAGGATAGATGACGGGGCTTGGGGGTGTATCCGTACCTAGCCCGGGTGCAGCGTTTATAACAGGCAGAATGCCGTCTTTATCGTTGAGGTACAATTGCATCAGCATCGCGATTTGCCGGAGGTTGCTCATGTCTTTTGTGGCTTTGGCGCGCTCTAAAGCACTAGTTAAGGCTGGAACGAAGAGTGCGGCCAGTATGCCGATGGCAGCGACTACGACGAGGAACTCGATCAACGTAAAGGCGCGCTCAACAAGGGGAGGGGAACTCTTCGTCATGG
>JBARAJ010000259.1:0-5495 GCA_049791915.1 Candidatus Udaeobacter sp. | reverse complement strand
ATTGGAGGGAGATGCTGACTGCGCTTTCTTTCCGCCGTTCAGCATGAATCCATCATCTCCAAAACATCTCCTCGCGTCTTGCCAGCACGTGGTTCGCACCTTGGATGCCACGGCTTCGCCCGTGGTTTGGACAACAATCGGGGGACCGCTTGCCGAGGACGGTGGAAACTATATCACCGTAGCGACTGAAGCTCCGAGTAACGCGGATGTCATTTACGCGGTCAGAAATGGGAATGCCGTTTTTGTCACATCCAATGCCGGCGAAGGTGACGGCGCTGCGTGGGTCCAAGTAACGCAAACGGGCAACCTGCAGGGAATTCAAGCCGTGAGCGTCCATCCCACCGATCCGCGGACAGCGTATCTCGCCTGCAATTCAGGTGTCTATAAAACTACCGACATGGGAACAACCTGGGTTCAAGAGGGAATTCAGGACCTCATCTATCGAGATGTGGCGATCGACCCGGCAAATCCTGAACATATCTTCGCCGCTTCTAATGCAGGCGTTTTTGCCAGCACCAATGGCGGACTCACATGGGGCAACATGAGCGACGGCATACCGACAGGAATCGTGATTACGGCACTCTCCTTTAACGGTGCGAGTCGCCAGCTTGCCGCTTCCACCTATGGCCGCGGAGTTTATATGCGCTACGTAGACCAGCACGTGCAGCCGCCTCCCCGTTCGAGCCCAACTCCCGCTCCGAGGCCGTAATTTCCAAGGAATGTATGCTCAATTCAATCTCGATAGTTCCAAGCTCGCAGGATGAAGTGACATCTTCTGGCCACGCCATGAACCGGGATGCTATCAGGTCGGCCAACGGGGCTCCCGCCCGTGGCAATAGACCGCGAACGTTCCTAATGAAGGCGAGTCGTTTCTTTGCCGAACTGAAACGCCGGAAGGTTTACAAAGTCGAAGTCGCCTATGCTGTTGCCTCATGGCTGCTGATCCAGGCCGCATCGATTTTTCTGCCGACGTTCGATGCACCGCCGTGTATGATGAAAGCAGTCGTCGTGCTTCTCGCGCTGGGTTTCATTCTTTCCGCAATTCTTTCGTGGGTTTTTGACATAACGCCTCAGGGAATAAAGCGAACGGCAGACATTTCGCCGGATGGAGCGATTGACATCGTTCGGCAGCTAGAGGCGCAGGCCCGGCAGGAATTCGTTCGCGGTTATTTATCCGCCTTGATTTACGCAGGACTGGGCGACAAAACGAAAGCGATTGATTACCTTAAACGCGAGTACCTAAATCACGACAACATCGATCCTACAGGAATGTCACTCGATGCTATGCTTGATGAACTGCGAGGCCATCCGCGCTTCGAGGCACTCGCGGAGAGGCCGCAGTAAAACCGTCGCGATTAAAGTGACAGCGTTGGCCCACGTTCGATGATCCTGTCCCACAAATACAAATTCATCTTCATCAAAACCGCGAAGACCGCCGGCACGAGTATCGAAGTCTTCCTTTCGAAACATTGTGGTCCGCAGGACATCGTGACGCCGATTGTGCCGCGTGTTGAAGGACATCAACCGCGTAATTACGAGGGGCCGATTAATCCGGTTCCCGAAATCCTCGAGCGCCCGGGCAAATTTTTCTCCGCGTTGCGTCATACAATCACAAGCCGCACAAAATTTTATAATCACATGCCGGCGCGCGAGGTGAAGCAACGCGTTCCCGTGGATGTCTGGAACGGCTACTTCAAATTTTGTGTGGAACGAAATCCGTGGGACAAAGTTTTGTCTCATTACAACATGCACGCGGCACGCGAAGGCGGTGGACCTACACTCGACGAATATCTCGCTCGCGGGCGATTTCCCATTAACGATTTCCGGTACTTGGATCGTTCGCGGAGCAAAATCATCGTCGATCGAATTATTCGCTTTGAAAACCTGCTTGCCGAGCTGGGTGAAATTTTCGCGCAGCTTAACATTCCGTTTGATGGCACCCTCGGTGTCGCAGCGAAATCGGAATATCGCTCCGACCGGCGGCCATATCAGGAAGTGTTTAACGAGCAACAACGGCGAATCGTAGAGAAAGCATTCGCCAAAGAAATTGAACTCCACGGTTATCGATTTGAGGCGTAACTCGAAACAGATTTGCGCTCGGGCAATCCAGACTTGCCTTTCGTGCCGTTGTTTGTTTGCATTGTAATATGCCTCCTGCGGAACATTCACTGACGTCACTGAGCGCGACCGACGAGACGGTCCGTTCTCCGGGGATCTTTGCTACCACCCACTGGAGCGTGGTCCTCGAGGCACAGGGTGAATCGCCGGCAGCACAGAAGGCTCTCGAAAAACTTTGCCGCACGTATTGGCGACCGATCTATGGTTACGTGCGGCGGCATGGCGTCGGCACTGAGGACGCCGAAGATCTTACCCAGGGCTTTTTCGCATTGTTACTGGAGCGCAAAGATCTGAACAGTGTGCGCAAGGAAAAAGGACGACTTCGTTCGTACCTGCTTGCGTCAGTAAAACATTTTCTCGCTGACGAGTCGCGTCATGCCATGGCGCTCAAACGCGGTAAAGGACAACGCTTAATTCCGTTCGACGACATTCAGGAGGGAGAGCGCATCGAGGCCGAACGCTACGATCGACTTACGGCCGACCAAATCTACGAACGGCGTTGGGCGTTAACGGTATTGGAGCAAGTGATGGCGCGACTGCGCGAAGAGTATCGCAGCGCCGGGAATGTGCGCTTCTTTGATCAAATGAAGAAAATGCTCATGGACGAACCAGATCGTCCGTCGCAAGCCCAGGTCGCCGTTGAATTCGGCATGACCGAGAACGCAGTCAAACAAGCGTTCTACCGATTTCGTCAGCGCTACCAAACGTTATTACGCGAGGAAATCGCCCATACCGTCGCTATGCCCGGCGACATCGAAGACGAATTGCGCCATCTGATCTCTGTAGTTCGGACGTAGCGTTTGAAAGAATTTACGCAGTAAAGACGGAGCGCTCGCGCCTTCCGAACATAAGAACGGTCCTCACGCTTACAAAGGCGTTGCGCAAATGGATAAAAAGAAGCTAGCCATTTTTGCAGTGATGGCATTGCTGGTTGCCTTGGCGGTGGCGATTGGCTGGACCCTTTGGAAAGGTAAACTACTTCCCCAGAAGATCGGGATAACAAAGGGAGTCGCAGTACTTCCGTTCGAAAACCTCAGCCCCGATCCAGATAACGCCTATTTCGCAGACGGTATATACGAGGAGATTCTGGCTCGGTTGGCAACAATCCATGATTTGAAAGTCATTTCGCGCAATTCCACGCAGCAATATCAGAACAAATCACGGAATCTTCACGACATCGCGAAACAGCTTGGCGTATCGAACATACTCGAAGGCAGCGTGCGAAGAGACGCCGATCAGGTGCGGGTCAACGTGCAGTTGATTAGCGCGCAGACCAATTCCTTCATCTGGGTAGACACGTACAACCGCAGGCTGACTGACATCACCGCTGTTGAGAGTGAGATCGCGAAAGGAATCGCCGAGTCGTTGCAAGTAAAGCTGACCGCGCGCGAAGCGCAGGCCTTAACAGTCAAACCGACAAAGAATCCGGAAGCCTACGATGCGTATCTGCGCGGGCTGGCTTTTGATGGACACAGCGCTTACTCGAACGCCGCGCAAAAAAAAGCGATCGATGCTTATGAACGGGCGGTGCAACTTGATTCAGCGTTCGCGCTGGCTTGGGCGCGACTTTCCCGTGCGGACGCGGCGCTTTACTTCATTCGCGCAGACCAAACCGCAGCTCGACGCGACGCTGCGAGACGCGCTTTGGAAAATGCGCGTGAATTGAACCCCAACCTGCCCGAGACGCAGCTCGCGCTTGGCTATTATCAATACTGGGTGCTCCGTGATTACGCGCTCGCCAAAGACACATTCGGGCATCTTCGCGAAATATTGCCAGGCAGCAGCGACATACTCTATGCCATTGGTTTAGTTACCCGGCGTCAGGGACAGTGGGATGAAAGCATTGGGTACCTTGAGCAATGTCTCGCTCTCGATCCACGCAATGCAGAGGTCCTTAGCAATGCTGCATGGACTTACTCCATGCTGCGAAGATTCCCAGTCGCGCTAAAGCTCTACGATCGCGCACTGGAAATTACTCCAAACGATCTCGACCTCGTCGCCGCAAAAGCCGGGATTTATCAGGCGAACGGCAATCTAAAAGAAGCTGCGACGCTCTTAACGGGAATAAACGTGCAGAGTCCAACTCAACCTTTCATTACGAAGATGGCTCAACTGAGGCTTGACCGTAATTACAGTGAGGCCGCTCGATTGCTGCAAGCTCGACAAGCGCAATTTCAGTTTGCTTCTGACAGCGACAAAGCCACGAACGATATAATACTGACTTTTGCTCAACGCCTTGCCGGTGACACCGCAGGAGCAAAAGCAACAGCTGGACAAGCACGCACCGCCTTGGAGCGGCTCTGCCGCGAGCAACCGGATAACTCCTTTTTTGCGCAACAACTGGCGCTTGCTAACGCCGCGCTCGAGGAGAAGGAGACGGCGTTGAATGAAGCGAAACGCGCCACCACGCTTTTGCCGAGTGCCAAGGATCCACTCTCCGGTCCTACGCGTGAAGAGATACTGGCCCTGATTCAGATGATGTTCGGCGACGGCACCCGCTCGATCTCAACTCTGAGCCGGCTGTTGCAAACGCCGTACATCAGCTGGCTTTATGGCCCAATGCCAGCCACGCCGGCTCTTCTCAGACTCGATCCGATGTGGGATCCTTTGCGCGCCGATCCCGCTTTTCAAAAACTCTGTGAGGAAAAGCAAAAATAATCTCACCTCGGATTACGCGAATGCCACGAATGGCCAGCACAACCTTATTCTAAGCTAACGCAAATCAGATTGCGTAGAGTCGTGTGCACAATCGTAGCGCGTGTGCATCCGAGATCCGGGTTTCTCAGCTCCAACGCGTTCCTGGCCTGCCCTAACCTTGGCGAAGGCGCCATGCTTCAAACTGGGCAGCCATTTTCCGCGTAACCTCCCGCCGGATCTTACGCAGTACTGGGGTGAACACACAAAGGAGGATCGAAACTATGAACCATCAAGATAGCGGAACAATAATCATAACTTTTCTGCTTCTCCTTCCGTGGCTTGGACGCACCGCAGTATTGGCCATCGCGATATGGCGAGAACACATCGAAACGCAAAGCCGGAAAGCAAAACAAAACTTCCGAAGCCAAGCCTCCGTGTAAGCTCGCGCCGGCTTTTACGCACGACTCAGAGAACGGCTGGATAGGAGTTTTCGGTAAGACGCGGTAGCCTCGGCCCATCGCTGGAGCTCAGACTCGCGCCTGAGAATGCAGGCACGGGTTCTGGAGCGCTTTAACTAATAGGTCAGCATTAACAGCACAGCCAGGCCGAGGTGTTGGCCCTGTTCAACACAACGACTCATTGAGTGTCGTCTACCTCACCCGCAATATCCACGCAATCGGCGCTTGTTCGCCAAGTTACCGCGTAACCTCGCACCGGCTTTTACGCATTACCTCAGTGAA
>JBARAJ010000258.1:0-2365 GCA_049791915.1 Candidatus Udaeobacter sp. | reverse complement strand
TGACTGCGCCACGCGGCAGGAACATCGGCAACCCCGGCCCAACATCGTCGTCGAAAACAAAGAGCTCGAGTTCGCGTCCCAGCTTCCGGTGGTCGCGCTTCTTCGCTTCCTCGAGCATCGCGAAGTAGTCATCGAGTTCCTTTTTGGTTTTGAATGCCGTGCCGTAAACACGCTGGAGTTGCGGATTCTTTTCGTCGCCCTTGTAGTACGCGCTCGCCACACTGGTCAGCTTGAATGCGCCGATGTTTCCCGTGCGCATCACATGCGGGCCTGCGCAGAGATCGATGAAATCGCCATTGCGATAGAGCGAAATCTTTTCGTCTGCCGGAATGTTTTCGATGATGTCGAGTTTGAACTTGCTGGGCTCGGCTCGCTCGCCTAGAGCGGCGAGCCGGCCCTGTTTTCCTAGCTCGAGCGCTTCGTCTCGTGAAACTTCGGTTTTTTCGAACGGATGATTCGCCTTGATTTCGCTTTTCATCTCGGCCTCGATCTTTTCGAAATCATCGGGCGAGATGCGGTGGGGAAGATCTACATCGTAATAAAAGCCGTTCTCGACCGGCGGCCCCGCAGCGAACTGTGCTTCTGGCCAGATTTTTAGAATGGCGGTTGCGAGGACATGAGAGGCCGAGTGACGAAGCCGTTCCAGATCGGTCATCTGTTCACGCTGCTCCAGAGTTTTTCGTTCGTCAGACACGGAATTTAGAGATTTGATTCGCTCACTCCTGATCGCTCAGCCTTCGGCCTTCCCGTCCATCTCGCGGCTTCCCGGTCGCTCGGTTCTCGACTTCGCTCGGAATGACAAAGGGAATTAAACATGAAGCATACGAACGACACGAAGAATTTGTTCGAACTATGGCCGCAACCGTCTGTCACACAATTGTAACTTGGCAGTTGTCGCGCTTCTCTCTATAGCTGCGGGCAGTTGATTTTAGCCCATGAATCCTGCAGAGCTGTTTCGGCAAGAAAGTAACACGGTGCAGCTTGCGCCTGGCGATTTCCTGTTCCGCGAAGGCGAGAAAGGCGAGAAGATGTACGTGTTATTGGAAGGAGAAGTCGACATTTTCCTTGGTGATTTTGTGCTCGAGACCGCCGGTCCAGGAGCGCTTCTTGGTGAGATGGCGTTGATTGATGATAGTCCGCGCACGGCCAACGCTGTGGCGAAGACCCCCGCGCGTTTGGCGCAAATCGACCGGCGCCGGTTTCACTTTCTCGTTCAGCAGACGCCGCATTTTGCGACGCATGTGATGAAAATTCTGGCCAATCGCCTGCGTCACATGAACGCTGTGACGGCGGTGCGATAGCGAGTCTCGAAAGAGACAGAGCGCCTCTTTCTCAGCCGCGCATGCGGCGTTACTCTTTCAGTGAATGCGAATCGTCGCGCAGTATCTGCTTTCTGCTGCGATGGCTACGACGGGGTGCGGGCAACAGGCCCCGACCGCTGCCGATTTTGCCGCGCAGCGCGAGAGGATGGTCCAGCAACAGCTGAAGCCGCGCGGCATCAAAGACCAACGCGTGCTCGCAGCAATGGCCAAGGTTCCGCGCGAGGATTTCGTTCCGGCGGATGTCCGGCCCAGCGCCTACGAAGACGGGCCGTTATCCATCGGTTACGATCAGACCATTTCCCAGCCATATGTCGTTGCCTTTATGACAGAACAACTGCGACCGAAACGGAGCGACCGGGTCTTAGAAATCGGGAGCGGTTCCGGTTATCAGGCGGCGATTTTGGCTGAGCTCGTGGCGGACGTTTATACGATCGACATCGTCGAACCGCTGGCGAAAAGTGCGGAAGCGACACTGCAACGCTTGGGCTACAACAATGTGCATATCAAGGTGGGGGACGGTTACAAAGGCTGGCCCGAAGAGGCGCCCTTCGATGCGGTCATCGTGACCTGCGCGCCGGAGAAAGTTCCGCAACCGCTTGTCGATCAACTCAACGACGGCGGGCGCATGGTCATTCCCGTTGGCGAACGATTCGCCCAGCAGCTTTATCTGCTCGAAAAGAAAAACGGGCAGTTAACAGAAAGCGTCATGCTGCCAGTTCGCTTCGTGCCGATGAAGCGCGAGGCGGAAAAGAAATGAGTCGCGCCGCTGAATGAGTTTTAGGGGCCGTTCTTATCCTGCAACGATCGCAAAGCAGATACGTCAATGCGGTCTTGGTCGCGCTGTGAATTGCTCTTGAGCGCAATGAGTGCTTCGGCGTTGAGATAGCGCACATCGACATCATCGATTCGCGTCGTTTTGGTCGCGCCGACCAGATCGGCATAACGCTTGGCGCGCATGATGGTAAACACGGCCAGCGGAAAATCCTCGATGATCCGGATCGCGCCTTCGCTGTCGCTAAAATCGGCCGGACTCAGCTCGCGCG
>JBARAJ010000257.1:0-10069 GCA_049791915.1 Candidatus Udaeobacter sp. | reverse complement strand
GTGCCGGGGAAGAGGAATGGGCTCCGCGCTGGTAAGACGCATCGAGGCTGAGGCCCGCTCACTCGGGGTTTCCACCTTGTATCTCTACACTCCGCACACAGAGTCTCTATACGAGCGTTTGGGTTGGTCGGTGACTGAGCGTTGCGAATATCGCAACACCAATGTCGTGGTTATGTCAAAAGAGTTGGCCTGCATTTACGGATGCAGCCGGCAACGTGATCGAAACCCAAATGCACGCGGGCGAGTTCAAAGAGCCGTAACGCTGCATGAAACAAAAAGCCGCCACGCGATGAAGCGTGACGGCTGATTGTTTAGATTGCCGCTAGATGATTCCTTAATCCTTCACGCGCAGCGAAGTTATCACGCGGTTTGGGTCATTTTCATCATCGCAGTAACGTTCTTGCAACTAACGAGACGAAATCAGCATCGTCAGTTGGCAAAGGATAACTGTGGTCTAGTCGCCACCGATCGGCTGCGTCAAGATAATCCCTGCCTCCCTCTGGATTGATCTTAGGAGCGTGTTTGACGTACTTCAAAAAAGGCAGCCAATCCTTTTCTGGCACGTATCCCGGCGATATTCCCTCAAATGGATGATCGTATCCGGCCTCTTGGACTAAATCGCAAACCTCGGCAACTTCCTCATTAGATTCCAGTCTGTGTCCGTCCGCACGCGACAGTGCGTGAAAAGACAGTAACGCCGAACCGTGTTGTTTTAGAAGAGCAGCGCTTCGCTCGAAACAGCCTTGGACAGCTTTCGTGCGTTCCTCCTTCTTCGCGTCGCTTAGCGTGTCCAACTCCCTTTGAATCTGCATATAAATCGGATATGGAGAGACGAACCAACGAGCGAGAAATGCGCTCGCTCCAGCCAGTAACGGAAACACAACGAGGACAAATGCGTTCGTTCGATCCGAGATGTGGTCGTGAAACCACAGCGGATAAAACCACAGGAAAACCGCTAGCGTGGCTCCTATAATGAGAGATGCCCATCCACAGACTCTGCCTGTTCCTTTTGATGCCCATTTACATCTTTTTGAGAGATAACTTAGAAAGCTTCGCATCAAAAATGTATTATTTCTGAAATCTTGCGTCGATTTCGACGTGACACAAGAAAGGCGCGCTTATCGGATTCAATGGGAAGCGATCATGGTGGGGTCGATCTGATTTTCGACGCGCGTCCGTTCGGTCGGCTGTTGCTTCACCATCCGGGCGTATCGATTATGGGTTTCAGCTCTGGAAGATTATCGAGGGCTTTAACGCCCAGTGGGGGGAACCAAACCTGCGCGTCCGTCCGAAATAAATAAGAGCCTTGCGGGTCCGACACATGGCACTGCGTATCCTTTTGTCGAAGATCATACCTACAGCCGCCAAACAGTTTCGCGGCTCCTAAGGCATTTCCACTATGACGTCGTCGCTGCGCCGGACTACCGAACGGCCAGTGCGCTGCTGGACAAATGGCAGTTCGATGTCCTCTTGAGCGACATTGGTTTACCAGATGGGGATGGCTGCAATCTCGTAACGGTAGCTAAGTCTAAGCAACCGCTCGTCGCGATTGCGCTCACTGGTCTTGGAACTGGGAAGGATGAAAAGCGTGGTCTTTCGTGCGGCTTTGATCACTATTTCGTTAAACCGTTAGATTTTTACCGGCTGCGCGCGATTCTTAGGGGAATCGTCTCGCAACATGGGTAGCGAGGCGGCGTCCTGTTGGCAATCGAGCGGCCGTCGGCTTTCGATTCCTGGTAAACGCAGAAAACAGTCTTTTCGGAATTATTCCACCTGAGACGGCGTTAAAGAACGCGAATACTGCCTGTCGAACGCGCGGAGTGCCGCTTGAACGGTGTCGCCGAATCCTGCGATGCCCTCCTCGATACTTGGGCCGAGTAAGGCGACAAAAGTGCGGCCGCGGATGAAGAGTCGAGGATGACGTAGTGATACCGGAGTGTTGGGATGGGTCGCGCAATAGCGTTTCATCTCCTGCATCGCCATCAATGTTTGATCCACACGATGCCGACCGTTGTGAATTGTAGCGCCAGTATTCACTAACACTCGAAACGTGCCCCGCGGGCCGCTTGGACGTGCCTTGCGCCGATAAAAGATGCTCTCGGGCGATTGACTTGGACGGACTGGATCGCACGGAATTCGTCCTTATGAGGGAAGAGATTGGCTGGACTCCTGAGGGCCAGGACTAGGGAGTTTGCCGCTGATTCGACCTCAACAAACGCGGTCAGCTTTCATCTACACGGACAACAAAACGCTTTCCGTCGTCGCGATGCGCGTCTGCAATCCAGATCGTTCAGAGCAGACCCTCGATGGGGAGCCAACTCAGTACCTGGGCCTGGATGCGGTTCCAAAGACTGGCCTCGGGCTCGGAGTTGTAGCGCACATAGTTGTTACCCTCGCGCGTTACCCATGTTAGGCGATTGTGGTCAAGTTCGACGCGATACGCGTTGCGGTCCAGATCGCGTTCGGTCGTTTCGGGCAGACGCTTCGCCAGCGCCGGACAGTTGAAAAGAACACCCATCTCCGTGTTCAGTTTGCTTGAGCGCGGATCGAGATTGTAGGAGCCGATAAAGCCAATCCGGCGGTCGAAGGCGAACGTCTTCGCATGCAAACTCGCACTGCCAGAGCCGCCTGGTTCTCGGAAGCCGCCCGCTCGACGTCCATTTAGGGCGCCGGCGGTGGGCTTAATCTCATACAGTTCTACGCCGGCTTCGAGCAGCGACTTGCGGTAGAGCTGATATTTGGAGTGGACCATCACCCCGTCCGTGGACGCCAGCGAATTGGTGATCACAACCACGCGCACGCCGCGCTGGTGCACGCTCGCCAGAAGGTCGACGCCTTGTTTGCCTGGGACGAAGTAAGGCGAGACCAGGAACAGCTCCCGCCTTGTTTTGCCGACGACGTCGCGTAGCTGCGGCGCCAGATGTGTCTCAATCTTGGCAGTGGACGTGGCCACCTTGTCGGGATGATCGTCCACGATCGTGGCCCGCCCCCAGAAATAGGAAACTTTTCGGCTCCTGAGTTGCCGCGCAAATTCACTGTCGCGCAAAGTCGCTGCGTAGGCAGAACGCTCCGCGGTCGTGTGATATTCGGTGAGTGCTGCTCGCTTCGCGGCGAATTGCTCGGGCGTCGTGTTTTGTCGCGCAAGAGCGGCCATCGGAATCGAAGACCGGTTATTCCAATAAAGGTCGAATTCATTGGACACCTCCTTCACCACCGGCCCGATGACCACCACATCGAAATCGGCATAATTCATCGCCTCGTGAGCTCCGAAATATTCGTCGCCGATATTGCGGCCGCCGACGATGGCGACCTGCCCGTCGGCGGTGAAGGACTTGTTGTGCATCCGCCGGTTTAATCGTCCTAAGTCGGCAATTATACCGAGCAACCGGGGCGAACGCAGGACCACGGGGTTGAACATCCGCACCTCGATGTTTGGATGACTATCGATGGCTAGCAGGACTGCGTCGGATGGCGCCGTTCCGAGATCGTCCAGTAAGAGGCGCACACGCACACCGCGGTCGGCTGCGCGCAACAGATGCTCGAGAAGGACCTTGCCTGTCATGTCCTTATTCCAGATGAAATACTGCACATCGAGGCTGCGTTGAGCTGTATCCGCCAAGGCTAGCCGTGCCGCCAGTGCCTCACGTCCGTCCGCAAGTGGGTGGAGGCCTGACTGGCCCGCGTGCGCCACGATCCGGGGCCGGACCGCCGTAGCCAGGGCGGTTCGCCCGTTGTCGGTCATGGCCGTGGAAACGGTACGCTCGCCATAATTCGGGAGACCGCCGCATGCGCCGAGTGAAAGCGCGATCAGCAACCCCCCGGCGCATTGCTTAGAACGACAGAGGATGGAGTGGCAGAGAGAGGGCAAAAATGTGGTGGTTTAGGTTCTTTGTCGTGCTGAAAGCGTCTTTATATCGAATGGCGAGGCCCGTTGCGAGAGTTTTTTAGCCGCTCCTATCCTGCGGCGACGAAAGAGACGAGGCAGTGCTCCTTACGCGCCACGCGCACGAGGGACTCTGACGCCTTTTTAGGGATTCTTGACCACTCGCGGCGCGGGCTTGTTTGCCTCAAGCCGGGCGCTGACTTCTTGGATTTGAGCCGCCTGTTCGTTGAGGCGCGCAGTGAGCTGCGCAGCAGTCACTTGGAAGTCCTTCTTCTGCTGGGCCACCGTAGATTTCAGTTCAGTAATCGTCGCCTGCTGTTCCTGCACCTTGTGATGCTCTTTAAGGAACTCGTTGAGCAACATCGCGTTTACCTGATCGTAGCGCACGGTGTTGACCACGCCGTTTTCATCGCGGACCACAAGATCAGGGCTTATCTTCGCTACATCCTCAGCCACGAGGCCGAATTGTTGTGCTCGTGTTGGATCTATTTCCGACTTGTATCGGAAGGTAACGGGCTTGAGTAAGAAAAGCGCTTCGCTGGCTTTGTCCGTCGGCTTGATCTCCTCCTTGAAGCGCTCTGAGGAGGTCGCGGTGCCTAGCTGCCCGTTCGCAGCGACGAGCACAGCAGCGCCACTGGGAATCGTCTGACCACTGATCCCTCGGATGATTGTGGCGGTGATGTCCGGATTGCCGATCCTGATAGTATTGCTCTCGCCAGGCACACCGTCGACGTTGGCGCCGATATCGATATCATTACTGTCACTCCCACTCAGGTGATCGCCAGCGTTCTCGCCTACGGCGACGTTGGAGTTGCCGGTGCCGATGCTAGAAAGCGCCCCGCTGCCTATCGCCGTGTTGCCATTGCCACCAACATTAACGAAAAGCGTGCTAGCACCATAGGCGGTGTTAGAGCTGCCGAGGGTGTTGTCATGGAGTGCGCTCAATCCAGTAGCCGTATTGAAGCTGCCGTCCGTGTTACGCACTAGCGCTGAAACGCCAGTGGCCGTGTTGTTGTTTCCCGTGATGTTGCCGGAGAGTGCACTAACTCCGGTAGCGGTGTTGGAGCCACCGATGGTGTTCCCGACCAGTGCTGCAACCCCGGTAGCCGTATTTAAGCTGCCGTTGGTATTGCTGGCGAGCGCGCTATCTCCGATGGCCGTGTTATCAGTACCGACAGTATTGCTAAAGAGGGCCAGGTCACCGTTGGCGGTATTGGATCCACCAGTGGTGTTGCTAAATAACGCGCTATCACCGGTGGCCGTGTTGGCCTCACCGATAGTGTTGTTTAAAAGGGCGTCCACTCCAACAGCGGTGTTGGCTTCGCCGGTAGTATTGAGTAAAAGCGCGGCAGCGCCAACGGCTGTATTTTCGTTTCCGGTGTTAAGAGAGAGCGTCCCCGCGCCGACACCTGTATTGAAACTGGTGTCCACAGTGCTCTGGAGCGAAAACGAACCAACTGCCGTGTTCGCAAAGGCCGTGCTGGTGTCAAGGCTCAAAAGGGCGTTCTGGCCTTCTGCTGTATTGAACCCAGGATAGCCGCCATCCGGTGGCGGATTAACTGCGTGTGCCTCCGGTAGGAGCATGGCGCTGGCGACCGTGAGAATGAAGAGGACGAAACCATCTCGAAAGAATGGCAACGCGGTTGAAGTTTTGATTAACGGAGATGTGCTTTTCATGTGTTTACTCCTGTTTGTTATTCTTTAGGGATTATTTAGGACCAGTTGGCGCACGGGCCTGCTGATGTCGAGCTCGGCGCTTACTTTGTGAAGACCCGCTGCCAGCGCTGCGATTTGCTTTTCTTGTTCCGAAAGCTTGGATTGAAAGTCGTTCTGCTGCAGGGCAAGAGTCGCCTCTAATTCCCGCACTTTGCGATGCTCTTTGAGAAACTCATTGAGCAACATCGCGTTGACCTGATCGTAGCGTACGCTGTTGACCCGGCCCTTTTCATCGCGGACTACGAGATTAGGATTTATCTTCTCCACATCTTCGGCTACGAGGCCGAACTGCAATGTGCCAACCGGATCAATTTCCTTCCTATAGCGGAAGGCAACCGGTTTGAGTGAGAAGAGCGCTTCGCTGGCTTTGTCCATTGGTTTGACATTCTCCTTGAAACGCTGTGAGGAAGTGACGGTGCCCAGGTGACCGTTTGAAGCTACCAACACTGTGGTCCCACTGGCGATCGTCGTTCCACTCACCCCTCTGATAAACGTGTCAGTGATATCGTTGTTACCGATTCGAATAGTATTGCTTTCGCCGGCCACGCCCTCTACTGCGAAGCCGATATCGATATTATTGCTATCGCCCTCGGTCAGGTGGTCACCGGCATTCTCGCCGACGGCGACGTTGAAGGTACCGGTGGTGATGTTAGAAAGGGCGAAAAAACCCACGGCGGTATTGCCGCTGCCAGTGCTAAGAAAAAGCGCATTGGTACCGTTGGCCGTGTTACAGCACCCGTTCACATTCAAAGAGAGCGCACCAAAACCGGTGGCCGTGTTAAAGCTGCCCTCAATGTTGCTGATCAGAGCTTCAGCACCGGTTGCTGTGTTGGTGCCGCCACCGGTGTTGTTCAAAAGGGCGTCCACTCCCACCGCGGTGTTTGAATCGCCATCCGTGTTCGCCAAAAGCGCAGCCGTGCCGATGGCCGTATTTGAATCCCCGTTGTTGGATAGCAGCGTTCCGGCGCCAACCGCGGTGTTAAAGCTGCCGGTTGTGAGACTCTCGAGCGAAAACGAGCCAACTGCCGTGTTGGCAACCCCACTGGTAAGATTAAGAAGGGCATTTTGCCCTTCTGCTGTAGTGAAGTTGGGATACCCTCCATCGGGGGGCGGAACAACCCCGAAACCGTTCGGAACGCCGTAAAGTCCGAACCAGGCGAACACGGCGGCGAAGATCAGTATACTCATACATTTCATTGCGTTTTCTTCAGGGCGCTTTTTCATTTTCTTGTCTTTGTTTGTGGTTTTTGATTTACTGTTTTTGTGGGTTTTTGATTGGTCACGCGCAGGTGCGGTCTGATCCGAACTTGCGCGCCGTGGAAAGTGCCGGGGCCTTTATGAAAGTCTTTAGGCGGCAGCTGAAATTTTCTGAATTTTTCTGAAAACGGAGATGCAGGCTTCCCCAGCGAACCTTTACGAATTTGGCGCTTTCCAGCTTGACCCTGCGAAACGGCTGTTACGTCGCGTGGATGGAACATCGGTTCCCCTGACGTCGCGAGTGTTCGAAACGCTTCTCTTCATGGTCGAACACCACGATGCTGTCCTCGATAAGGAGCGAATCATGGAAGCCGTTTGGCCCGATTCGATTGTCGAGGAGAACGACCTCGCGCAAGCGATCTCGAAACTGCGGCAAGTTTTCGGCGAAACCCCTGGTTCACACAGTTACATTGTGACGGTCCCGGGCCGCGGGTATCGCTTTGTTGCCGAAGTTAGGGAGCGAACAGCCACGCCTGCAGCGCCTGAGGACACATCCGCAGCAATGCAGCCGCTTCTGGCAGCTAGCGATACGGGTTTTGGGGACCCTGTTTCCGCGGCGATAACCCAAGAGCCCGTTTATAAGCCAATCGCAACACCATCCGGAGGTCTGGCGATCGAGCGACCCCGAAGGTTTTTGGGGCTGCCCGCGACGACCCCTTGGTTGTGGGCGGCTGCCATCTCAGCAATTGCGACCGTTTGTGTCACAACCTTATTTTTTGTCCGCTATCGCACTTTGCCCCCGAGCGTGCATGCGGCCGGTTCGACTGTCCCAAACGGACCAGTTTCATCTCCGCTGGCGCCGATCCCCGAAAAGAGCGTCGCAGTGTTGCCGTTTGATAATCTTAGCGACGATAAGCAAAACGCGTATTTCGCCATCGGCGTGCAGGATGAAATCACTTCGGACCTTGCGAGAATTGTCGACCTCAAGGTTATCAGCCGCACGTCGGCGAACCTTTACAAAAGCGGAAATCCGCGCAACTCGAGAGAGATCGGACGGGAGTTAGGCGTGGCCCATCTTTTAGAGGGGAACGTCCAGCGAATAGGCAATCGGCTTCGAGTTAACGCCCAACTGATCGACACCCGCACTGATACGCATTCATGGGCGCAAACCTACGATCGAGATGTGGCCGACCTCTTTGCCGTTCAAAGTGACATTGCCCAGGCGATCGTTGGTCAACTGCGCGCGAAAATCTCACCCGCGGAAAAACGAGCTATCGAGCAACGACCAACTACCGACCTCACCGCTTTTGACCTCTACATCCGCGCAAACAATCTCCTTCTAACGGTAAACTTTGGTGCTAACACGAAAGAGAATCTGCTACAGACCGTCGATCTCTTGAATGAGGCTGTGGCGCACGATCCTTCGTTTTTCCATGCGTACTGCCAGATCGCTTTCGCTCATGGTCTCCTTCATTTTTATGGCTATGACCACACGTCAGCGCGCCTTGCCTTGGTCGAAGCGGCCCTCGGAGCAGCCTCTCGCCTGCGTCCGGACGCAGGCGAAACGCATCTGGCACGCGCACGGAATCTTTACTGGGGCTACCTCGATTACAGTGGCGCTCTGGCTGAACTGGAAATGGCTCGTAAGAGCCTGCCCAATGATTCGCAGATTTTTGAGCTGACTGGTTACATTCAGAGGCGTCAGGGACGCTGGGAGGAGTCCATACAAAACCTGGAGCGCGCACTCGAGCTCGACCCGCGCAACCTCGACACGCTTCAGCAGCTCGCGCTGAGTTACGGTGATCTCGCACGCTATGCTGAAGAAAAATCGGTGTTGGATCGTGCTCTGGCCATCCAGCCGAACGATGCCGCCACCAAAGCCACGCACGCAGTCGTAGACCTCGACTGGAAAGCTGATACGCGCCCCTTGCATCGAACGATCGATGAAATCCGGGTGAAAAATCCTGCTGCATTACAAAGCGTGGCTGACAGCTGGCTGATCTGTGCACTGGCAGAACGCGATCCCGCGGCGGCTGCCAGTGCTTTATCAGAGTCCGGCGAAAATGCTCTTGGTGATGGGCCGATCCAATTCAGTCGGGCATTCTTAGAAGGCGTTATCGCTCGTATGATCAAAGATGACAGAAAAGCGCAGTCGGCTTTTGCTGTTGCGCGCGCGGAGCAGGAGAAGGTCGTCCAGGCTCAACCAAACTACGGGCCGCCGTTAATCCTGCTCGGTTTGATCGACGCAGCTCTTGGGCGAAGAGACGAAGCACTGCGGGAAGGCCAGCGAGCAGTCGAGCTTCTTCCAGTAGAAAAAGATGCGATAAACGGGCGCATCACGATCGCCTATTTCGCGATGATCGCGGCCTGGGTTGGCGACAACGCCACGGCCTGTGAGCAGCTTGCCGGCGCTATTCGCTACACCAGTTCCCTCACCTATGGTCAATTGAAACTGATGCCGTGGTGGGATCCCTTGCGCGGCGATCCATGCTTTGAACGAATCGTCGCGTCCCTTGCGCCGAAGTAAACATGCTTTGTAGCCACGTCGCTGTGTCGCCGTGCGAGCCAGAACCTGACCAGCGCCTCGACACAGGGAGGCGGCTACAACAACGCGCGAAATCCGAGTTACTGCTTGGAAAGCCTCTTTTCTTCTAGCAAAAGAGTTTTTACATCGGTCGGAATGAGGCGCGGACCGGGCATTGCTCTGAATCATCTACTCGCATGTGCGAGGGATCCTGACACGGTACCTCTGCCTCTAAGCTGGGCGCGGCGGAGGGGTAGGCCGCGGCCTCGGTTGCGTGCTAGGTCTCGGTGACGGTGTAGGTCTTGGAGTAGAAGTCGGCGTTAGGGTCGGTGTAGGCGTAGCTGTTGGAATTGGGGTGGGTGTGAATGTTGCCGTGGCTGTCGCTGTCGGAATCGGAGTAAACGTGGCTGTTGGCGTAGCGGTGGGAGTGTGAGTAGCAGTTGGAGTCGGAGTGGACGTGAATGTTGCTGTGGCTGTCGCTGTCGGAATCGGAGTAAACGTAGCTGTTGGCGTAGCGGTCGGAGTGTGAGTAGCAGTCGCAGTTGCCGTAGGTGTTGCGGTCGCTGTAACTGTTGGAGTCGGCGTAGCGGTAGCGGTTGCGATTGCTGTGGCAGTAGGTGTAGGCGTAGGTGTTCCTGTAGGCAATTGAAAGGCATAGACTTTGTTGTCGGTGCCGAAATAAATCCGGCCACGCGCGACCATGCCGGTGTTCCACTGGCGCGTGCCGGCCATCAATTCGTTAGCGCCGC
>JBARAJ010000256.1:0-7342 GCA_049791915.1 Candidatus Udaeobacter sp. | reverse complement strand
AGAAGATCGCGGGCCGTTCTCCGGCACGAGTGGGCTTCACAGGATCAACGTGCGCGTCACGGCGTAGCACAGACATCTTGTTTGCGTGTGATCAATCAACAGGCGGGACGCCTGTTAGCCTCACAGGGAAGGATGCCTGTGCTACCATTTCTGCAACTTGCGCGCTGTGCTAAGTTTTATCGATGGAGAAAGTGATCATTGTTGGGAGCGGTTGCGCCGGACTGACCGCCGCGATTTACGCGGCGCGGGCAAACCTCAGTCCGTTGGTGCTGGAAGGCCGGCAACCCGGTGGGCAACTCTCTACGACGACACTAGTAGAAAATTATCCCGGGTTTCCCGATGGAATCGATGGGCCGGAGCTGATTCTGAACATGCACAGACAGGCCGAAAAATTTGGCGCCCGGTTTTCATACGCGGAAGTGACCGATTTCGATCCGAGCAACAAGCATATCCGGATCAAAGCCGATGATGAATGGTTGGATACGCGGGCACTGATCATCGCCAGCGGCGCCGCGGCCCGATATCTCGGACTGGACGGCGAAGAGAAATTGGTCGGACATGGCCTAACCAGTTGCGCGACGTGCGACGGCGCATTTTACAAGAACGTGCCGGTCTGCGTCGTGGGCGGGGGCGATTCCGCGGCGGAGGAATCACTGTTCCTCACCCGGTTCGCGTCAAAGGTTTATCTCATTCATCGCCGCGACAAGATGCGGGCGTCGATGATCATGCAGGAGCGTGTGTTTGCGAATAAGAAGATCGAACCGATCTGGAACACGGTCGTGACACAATACGTTGCCGATGAAAAGGGTGAGATGCGCGCTGTTTGTTTGCGGAACCTGAAGACAAATGACGAGCGCGAGCTGGATGTGGCGTGCGTTTTCGTCGCGATCGGGCACGACCCCAACACGAAAGCGTATCGAGGCAAACTCGACATGGACGCTGAGGGCTATCTGCTTCCGAAAAACGGGGTCGAGAGTAAAGTTCCCGGCGTTTTCATCGCCGGCGACGTAGCTGACCGCGTTTACAAGCAGGCCATTACCGCTGCGGGAATGGGTTGCGCTGCGGCACTGCAGGCGGAGAAGTATCTGAGCGGGGCCGAGGACTGATTTCCGATTGCCGACTGCCGAGTGCCGATTTAGGTCGGCTTTTGCATGACCACCGACGAGCTAAAACGGCGCACAAAGAGTTTTGCGGTACGAGTAACGCGGCTCGTAGATGTATTGCCTAATACGGTAAAGGGCCGCGCAATCGCAAATCAAATCATGCGCAGCGCCACTTCGGTCGCCGCTAATTACCGCGCCGCATGTCGCGCACGTTCTCGGGCTGAATTCATTGCGAAAATCGGCGTGGTCGAGGAAGAAGCAGACGAAACAGCGTTTTGGCTCGAATTGATCGTTGACACAGATGTCTGTGGGCAATCACAGATAGAACCTTTGCTAAACGAGACTGGGGAACTGGTTGCGATCATGGCTGCTTCGCGCAAATCGGCAATTGACAATCGGCAATCGCAAATCCAATGAAGATCTGCGACCTCACTCAATTCTATTCGCCAGTGAGCGGGGGCGTGAAGCGATATCTTCACGAGAAGATCGGTTACATCGACCGCCACGCGCACCGGAACGAACACGTTCTTATTGTTCCTGGCGCAAAGACGAAGCTGAAGGCAAACGGGCGCTCGCGTGTTTACACGATTCGTTCTCCTATTGTGTCGCGGACGGCGCAATACCGCGCGCTGCTGAATCTTCGCGCAGTGGAAGAAATTTTGGACCGGGAACGGCCGGATGTGATCGAGTCCGCCGATCCGTATCAGCTCGGCTGGAAAGCATTGAAGGTCGGGCGCGCTCTACGCGTACCTGTAATCGGATTTTATCACTCGCATTTTCCAGAAGCGTACGTGCGAAAGAGCGCAATGCTCCTTGGGAAAACGGCGACACATCGCGTGATGAAGCTTTCCCGCGCATACGTTCGTAAACTCTACAATCAGCACGCCGCCACGGTCGTCGCATCAGACCTGCTGGGCCGCGTGCTGCGTGACTGGGGCGTTCACAACGTGCGCGTGCTTAGTCTTGGTGTTAACCCGGAAATCTTCCGCCCTGACGGACCCGGAACCGAAGCAATACGGCGCTCGCTTGGGGTTAGTTCAGGTCAAAACCTACTGCTTTACGTAGGCCGGCTGGCGAAAGAGAAGAACACAGCGACTTTGCTTCGTGCTTTCAAGACTTTGCAGCGATGCCGGCCGAATGAATTTCATTTGCTCGTGATCGGCGATGGACCCGACCGAACGCAACTCCGGAAACTGCAATTGCGAACTGAGAATGTCTCATGGATTCGCTACTGCGACGATCCTTGGGAGCTCGCCGGGTTTTATCGTGCGGCCGATCTTTTCGTTCACCCCGGTGTTCAGGAAACATTTGGCCTCGCAGCCCTGGAATGCCAGGCGTGCGGGACGCCGGTCGTGGGAATTCGCGGTAGCTACATGGACAGCGTGATTTGTCACGATCAGGAATCGTGGGCGATCGAAAACAGCCCCGACGCGCTGGTGGACGCGATCGAAGACTGTAGCGACAGGAAATTATCGGTTATGGGCAGGAACGCTGCGCGCATTGCGCGGAGTCTGTATAGTTGGCCGCGTGTGTTTGACGAACTGTTTTGCATTTATCGCGAGCTTCGCTCAAAATATCGCCGATTTTAAATGCTGAACGATAACCACAAGCCGTTTCTCATTCGTGGCTACCGGGCATCAGATCGCGAGGCGGTAAGAAAACTCTGCTGCGAGACCGGCTTCCTCGGCGAGCCAATCGATCCCGTGTATCAGGATCGGGAATTGTTCGCCGATTTTCTCACCACGTATTACACCGATCACGAACCGGAATCCTGTTTTCTCCTCGAGGTGGACGGGGAAATCTCCGGATACCTGCTCGGCTCGCGCAAGCCTCTGCAAAATCAGGTCTACGCGCTTTACCAGAATGTCTGGCTATTTTTCCGGGCGCTGACCCGCTACTTCCGTTACAACCAGCGCTCGCGTCGTTTCATTCGCTGGATACTTGCGTACGGCTGGCGCGAAGTTCCCGCCCAGCCACGGCACGTACCGCATTTTCACATCAATCTCCTGCCGGAGGCGCGAAAAGTTTCGACGACGCGCGCTCTGATGAGCGCATATCTGAGTTACCTTTATCGCTCCGGCGAGAAACGCGTTTGTGGCCAGATAATCACGTTCGAGAGCCGCCGCGGTGAAAAAATGTTCGAACGTTATGGCTTCAAGGTTTTGAATCGAGGAGAGATCACCAAATACAAAGCGTTTTATCCCGAATCGGTCTACCTCAGTACCGTCATCAAGAACTTGGAGACCGCCGACCCGCTTTCCGCTTACTCACGCGCACGCGAGTAGCTCGAAATCTCGGGAGGAACAGGTCCGGTTTGCACCGCCGGTTCAACGGCCGAGAGAAAGTTCTTCCATTCCTTGGAAGCTCTTGCCACAATCGACATCCTGCGAACTACTCCGGCGTTGAAGGGGCGCTGGTTGGAGACAAGCCGATGAACCTGCAACTGGCGAGCGCAATGGTTTTGGCAGCGGACGTTGTGAAGATGTTCGACCCGCAGTCGCCGCCATTGCGCGCGATTTTCGATCTGGCCATCGTCGTCATTCCCGTGATGGTGGTCATTTTTGCGGTCGCCGTCGGCATCGCGCGGGACGACTGCGGGACTGCCAGACAGCTTCTTGTTAGCGACAGCGGCGCCGCCGTTCCTGGGTATTTCTTTCTTGATTGCCGCGCACCAAAAAATAGCAATGAAAACAGCAACTAAAGGGGAATTTAACGAGATGAAATCGCGGATTGGCACCCGTGACCACTTAGTTGCTGCAACGTGCGCTCAGTCTGCGGCAGGGCGCCGAGAAGGGAAAGCAAAGATGTAAGGTCCCTACGATGCAGACGTCAAATGCTCTGGATCCGCAGTCGCCGCAGGCCCGCGCGATTTACGATTTGGCTGTCCCTTCGACGATTATCTTCGCGCTGATTTTCGTCATCGTAACCGGCGCGATCATCTACGCGATTTTTCGCTTTCGCGCGCGCGCGGGTGAGCCCGAGCCGAAGCAAATCTCGGGTAACAGGAACGTGGAAATCGCATGGACGATCATTCCGTTCCTGATCGTCATTCTTCTTTTAGCCATGACAATTAGCGCGATGAATCGCGCTGATCCGCCGCCGGCGCCTTCACCGGACCTGGTTATAACGGGACATCAATTTTGGTGGCAGGCGGATTACCCGGGCTCGGGAGTTATCACAGCTAACGAAATCCATATTCCGACGGGCAAGCCTTTGTCGGTGCGGCTCGAGTCAAAGGATGTGTTACACGAGTTCTGGGTGCCGGAGTTGACCCGCAAGATGACCAATGTGCCGGGCCAACCCAACCACATCTGGATACAAGCCGATAAGCCCGGCACTTACATCGGCCAATGCTCGGAATTTTGCGGAACGCAACATGCCTGGATGCGCATCTTGGTCGTGGCTGACGAGCCTTCTAAGTTCGAAGAATGGCAACGTGCTCAGTTACAACCCGGTCAGGCAGCGACAACTGATGTTACCGCAAAAGGATTGGCGCTGTTTCAAACATCAACCTGCATCAACTGTCACGCCATCCGAGGAGTGGCTGCAGCGGATTTGCGCGTCGCGCCGGATCTGACGCACGTAGCCAGCCGCAAACAGCTGGGTGCGGGTATTCTGGAGAATACGCCCGCGAACATGCGCCTTTGGCTGAAAAGTCCGCAGCACATCAAACCAGGCGCCCTCATGCCGGACTTTAATTTAACCGACGAGCAGCTCGATCAACTATCGGCATATCTGTCGACGCTACAATGAACGGCACGACCACTATCACAGAGTTCCGCGACGCAGTCCTGGATCCGGCCAAGCGCGCACATTATCGGCTCGCGTGGCTTTCGACCGTTGATCACAAGCGCATCGCTGTTCTTTATATGATGACTGCCCTGGTGTTTTTCATCATCGGCGGCACCGAAGCGCTGTTCATCCGCCTGCAGCTGGCAGTTCCTAACAACCATTTTCTCCAGCCCGACACCTTCAACCAATTATTCACCATGCACGGCACGACGATGATCTTTCTCGTCGTGATGCCAGTGTTATTTGGTTTGGTCAATTACGTGTTACCTCTGCAGATCGGCGCGCGCGACATGGCTTTCCCGCGTCTCAACGCCTTTGGATTCTGGTGTGTGCCGTTTGGTGGAATTCTTTTGCACTTTAGCGTGCTCGCCGGCGGCGCTCCCGCTGTCGGCTGGTTCTCCTACACACCTTTGAGTGAGACGCCCTATTCTTCATCTCCCGGGGTCGATTATTGGGCAGTAGCTCTCTTCGTCCTGGGTATTGGTTCAATTAGCTTTGCCATCAACACCATCGCGACAGTTATTTCGCTGCGAGGTCCAGGAATGACGATGCGTCGCCTTCCGCTCTTTACCTGGATCAATTTCGTTAACGCGTTCATTATTATTTTCGCTCTTCCAGTCTTAAACGCCAATCTGGCGATGATCCTGATCGATCGTCAGTTACAGGGCCATTTCTTTCTGCCGATTGGCGGAGGTTCGCCCGTTCTGTGGCAGCACATTTTTTGGGCATTTGGCCATCCGGAAGTCTACATCATGGCCCTTCCCGCCTTCGCCATAGTCTCCGAAATCATTCCAGTCTTTTCGCGTAAACCAATCTTCGGCTACGAATTTGTTGCGGCGTCGAGTGTAGCTATTGCGGTATTAAGTCTGGGCGTTTGGGGACATCACATGTTTACCGTGGGAATGGGCCGGCCACTCGATGTGTTTTTCGCCATTTCCTCGATGCTCATTGCAATTCCAACTGGCGTGAAGGTGCTTAACTGGACCGCAACAATGCTCGGCGGTCGGATCCGTTTCCATGTGCCGATGTTATGTTGCATTGCGTTTCTCATCCAATTCCTTGTCGCGGGCCTCACCGGAATCAGTCATGCCAGCGTGGCACTCGATTGGCAAACTAAGAACAGCTACTTTCTCGTCGCACATTTTCACTTTGTGGCGGTAGGCGCCATCGTCTTCGCGGTCCTCGGTGGCCTGCAATATTGGTTTCCGAAAATGAGCGGGCGAATGATGTCGGAGTCGTTAGGCAAATGGACGTTCTGGCTCATGGTCATCGGCTTCAACATGACCTTTGTCATCCAACATTTCCTTGGATTGTTAGGCATGCCACGCCGTGTCTATACCTATCCCGACCTTCCACACTGGGGATGGATGAACATGCTCTCGACGACGGGCGTTTTCTTCATGAGCGCATCTGCGCTTATCCTGGTGTGGAACCTGGCGAGTTCATTTTTCCGAGGCAAAATAGCGGGCGATAACCCTTGGAACGCATGGACCCTCGAATGGGCTACCACATCGCCACCGCCGCACGAAAACTTTGTCGCGCTGCCCCCGATCCGCGGCCGGCGCCCATTATGGGACCTGGCTAACCCCGACCGGCCTGACCCGATCGTAGGCGAGAATAGCGCTGCGGTAACTCTCCCCAATCACAACAAGATTGGGATCCTAAGCTTCATTCTTTCCGAAACAGGATTCTTCGCAGCACTTATCCTTGCCTATTTATATTTCTACGCCCGGCCGCAGGCTGGTCCCGGACCGAAAGAACTGGATGTTCCGCGAACCCTGGTGTTCAGCGTTTGTCTTTTCGCGAGCAGCTTCACTTTCTGGCGATCTGAGCTTGCTCTAACGAAACAGCGTCGCAGTTCCATGCTTGGCTGGCTGGCGCTGACGATCCTGCTCGGCGGTATCTTCCTTGTTGGTCAAGGGACGGAGTATTGGAAA
The DNA here is from genome assembly GCA_049791915.1 of Candidatus Udaeobacter sp. Classification (GTDB taxonomy): domain Bacteria; phylum Verrucomicrobiota; class Verrucomicrobiia; order Chthoniobacterales; family UBA10450; genus Udaeobacter. Next base: position 510 of record JBARAJ010000256.1, on the reverse strand, counting down.
CTGTTTCAAACCGGGGTCGATCTCAGCACCAATCTTTTTTCGACCACATTCTTTACGCTAACTGGCTTTCATGGTCTGCACGTGCTCCTTGGTTTGATCGCGCTACTGATTTTTCTCTGGGCGGCGTGGGAGGGCGATTTCGCTTCTGGTCGCCGCGAGTCAGCCTTTAAGTCAGTCGGTTACTACTGGCACTTTGTCGATGTTGTCTGGGTATTTGTTCTACTCACTGTTTACATCCTTCCGCTTGTTCGATGACTACCTACCAATTCTTCACTACCGCCTGGACATGGAATTCCATCGTTCTAATACTTAGCGCCGTTGCGTTCGTGGGTTACTTTCTCGCCTTCGGACAACGTGGCAGGCCACTCTCTTTTGCTGCTGCGCTCGTTTTATTTCTTTTAGCTTTTATGTCGCCGTTTAGTGCGCTGGCTAACGGTTACCTCTTCAGCGCTCACATGGTTCAGCATATCCTCCTCGTGTTGATCGTTCCCGCGCTTTTGTTGTTAAGTC
>JBARAJ010000255.1:0-7342 GCA_049791915.1 Candidatus Udaeobacter sp. | reverse complement strand
AATTTCTATGGCACCACCGTCGCTGGCGGCGCGCACGATCAAGGCACAGCGTTTGAAATCACACCGGCCGGTGCCCTCTCAGTTATGCACTCGTTCAGCGGCTCTCCGAGCGAAGGCGCTGGTCCTGTCGCCGGGCTGGTGCAAGGCACTGACGGCAATTTCTATGGCACCACCGCACTAGGCGGCGCGAACAGCAAAGGCACCCTGTTCAAGCTCTCAAGCAGCAGTATCAGCAACAATTGATTCTTGCTCTCGCTGAGGTCGTGCTCTTTGCGCTCACGAAGGAATGCGAAATGCCGAATAATTCGGCCGAATTCTCGTCCTCGTGAATCGCCCTTTCCATTTGCGCGAACGCAGTCAGCTTATCATCCGCGTGCACGATGAAACGCTTTCCGTTGTCGCGATGTGCGTCCACAATCCAGATCGTTCGCCCGTTGGAATCAATCGCTGAGACACAGCCCCAACTCCAACCAGCTTTGCTAAGTCTGTCGGCGATGAACTCCCAGTCTTTCACCGCGACTCCGCCTGCGCTCGCTCCAGTTTCTTTCTCACTCGTTCCTTCTCGTCTCGCACGTTTTGTAACCTGCCTTCCAGTAACGGTAAATTAGCTTCCGACTGATCGACTAAGTGAGAATCGTTCGTGTAAAAACCATTGACGTATCTTTGTAGTTTCCCGCTTTCCTAAATGCCGAATAATTCGGCGCGCCGCTTGCGCTTCAGAACCCGTGGCCGACCTTATTCATGTTGCGTCTCGTCACAACCACGCATCGACCCATGTCATCACAAGCAAATCAGCCTTCCCTTTACGAGCGTCTCGGCGGAATTTACAGCATCGCGACCGTGGTCGATGATTTCATCGATCGCGTCATGACCGATCCGCGCCTGAACGCGAATCCGGCTGTGAATGAAGCCCACCACAAGGTGCCGCCAGCGGGTTTCAAGTATCTCGTTACAGAAATGGTCGGCTGGGCCAGTGGCGGTCCGCAGAAATATACGGGACGCCCGATGCGTGAGTCTCACGAACACCTGAACATCACGCCCAAAGAATGGGACGCGTTCATGGATGACCTTCAACAAACACTCGACAAGTTCAGTGTGCCAGCCGCGGAGCAGGCGGAGTTGAAAGCAATCGTCAATAGCACCTATGGCGACATCGTCGTAGGCAAGTCAGACGCCTAACTCCCAAGCTGACGCAGCCAGCAACGCAATCGACTACGCCAGCCAATACAGCCGATCACATGATGCAGTGATTCGCGTCTTCGATGAAACAGGCAACGTGATCGGGACGCACGAGCACGCGGGCGAGTTCAAAGAGCAGAAGCGCTCCTATTCACGGCACGTCACCAACTCGAAGCGGAGCCTGGTGTCGATAAGTTCGGTTGCGCTTGGACATTGTGTTCGACACAGTCCGGAGACGGGTGGCCCCAGCGATCGCAACTGCAGGCGGGCGTCCCTTCACTCGGACGTTGTGTCACTTTACTGGCTGCAACGTTCTGCAAGCTCGGTTTAGGTGATCCGCTTTCGTCGTGCAACAAAGGAATTGGTTCCATCAGTTACTCCTTTTTGTTTCGCAAACCTACGGCTGCGACAATCTGAAACTTGCCCTTCGACTATCGGGCACTGCCTGATGATCGCCAGGTAACTTAAGTTGCCTTTTTACGACTTATCTTTGCCTGAACACTACGCGGTTCTTGCTCTCCTGGCGTCGATCTAATTTGCAATGCAATCGACTACGCGAAGTTCTACAGCCGTTCACAGGGACACTGTGATTCGCGTTTACGATGATGCTGGCGACGTGATCGAGACACACGAGCACGCGGGCGATTTCAAGGAGCCGTGACGCTTTTCTGCCAAGTGCGGCGTTCCAACCGTTGAGACATGACGGCGAAGTACAAGGGCAATGGAATCAGCGTCATCCGCGGTTTCTAAAAAAAGGTCTCGACATCTTTGATGCGCTTCGAGTATGAAGTGTTTGCACACCAAAGCGCAAGCAACATGAAAGCGCAGATTCGCCCCGCGATTAAAGTGCATCTCGTCCGAGGCGCGTTTTACCTGCTCCTGCTGCTCGCTTTTTGCGCGATTCCGTTCGCGCTGGCGCAGCGAAAGATAGCCAAGCAAAGTTTGGCCAAGCCGGGCGTGGCCCAGAATGGGGCCATGGAAGGCGTAACCCAGCGAGCCATGACGGCAGGTCCCCTCGCGCCGCCGAGGGTGATTGCTCCGCGGCAGCGGATGGGCCCCAGCATCGTCGCTAGTTGCACTGATTACACCTTCACCCTGGGCACGGATACGTTCGTGCCGGGAGTGGACGACACCGGCAACCACTGCGATGATTGCCTGACATCCATTTCACTTCCTTTCCTGGTTAACCTGTATGACCAGACCTTTACGAGTGGGTTCGTCGGATCGAACGGCGCACTATTTCTTTTATCGGGCAACGCCAGCTTCGCCGTAACCTGTTCGCCTTTTGGATTAATGTTCACGAGCTATGTGTTGGCTCCTTATTGGACTGACCAGTGCACCGGAAATTGCTTTAACGACACGTGCCTCGGCTGTGGAATCTTCACTACCACCACAGGCACCGCTCCCAACCGAGTCTTCTACGTGGAGTATCGGGCCCACTACTCTCAACACACGGGGACCTTCACACGATTGGATTACGAGGTAGCCTTAAACGAGAATGGCGCTCCGCCCTTCGAGTACATCTATAGCTCGATTACACCCGCAATGAATGCCAACGACGGCGAGTTGGTAGTGGGCGTGAAGAAAGACGACACCACCTTCACGCAGTACGGGTGCGATCCCACGGGCGGCCAAGCCCCGCCAGTCAGCTCCGGCCAGGCAGTGATCGCCTCCTGCGTTGGCGGTGTGACACCTACAGCTTCACCTACACCTACACCTACACTTACACCTACACCTACGCCCACGGGAACGCCCACTGGATGTCAATCCAGGGTGCTCATCGTTAATGCCGACTGCGGCATATTAGCTACCATGCTGACAAACGAATTGTTGGCCGACGGCGCGACTCTGGTTGACAACTTCGATGCCGTTAATGGCACGCCTACCTTGGCGCAGTTGCAGCAATACGACATTGTCGTGCCATTTAGCAATTGCGGCTACAACGACGCGGTGACGCTGGGTAACAACCTGGATGCGTACGAAGCGGGCGGTGGAGTCGTGGTGGCCTTCACCTTCGACTGGAATGGCGGCTCTTTCTCTATCGGCGGAGCCTGGATAACCAACGACTCTCCGTTTAACGACCTCGCCCCGGGCAACCTCAGCAACGGCACGCTTGGGACTTGCACCGTCACTGACCTGTGCAACGGGGTGACCACGCTCAACGCCTTCTACCGTGAGTCACCAACGCTGGCCAGCGGGGCGACGCAAGCGGCGACTTGGAACGACGGCGGGATACTGATGGCGTACAAGGGTAACGCCGTAGCCGTCAGCGCCTATGTGGGTGATTCCGCCGACAACTGGAGCGGGGATTTCGCCAGGATAATCCTTAATGCGGGCAGCTTCCTGCGTCCTAATTGCCAGGCATCACCTACGCCAACACCAACGGCAACAGCCACAGCTACAGCTACGGCTACGGCAACAGCGACACCCACGGCGACCCGGCCTCTGCCAACGCCTAGGCCGCGACCTACGCCGTATCCGCGCCCGTAGCAACGGTAATTAGTGATTGCTGACTAGCACGAATCGTCGATTCAAGTTCCAGAAACACGGTCAACTTTTCAGCCGCACGCACAACGAACCGCTTTCCATCGCCGCGATGCGCGTCCACAATGCAGATCGTTCGCCCGTTGGAATGAATCGCTGAGGCAGCCCCAACTCCATCCGGCTTTGCTGAGATTGTCAGCGAGGATTTCCCAATACTGCACAAAACGACCCGCAGGACAAAGTAGAACATAATATAGACCAGCGACACTAGATGATCGCAGCGTCGATCTAATCGACGCGTGAGTTTGTTAACGTCGTAACCTTATTGGCATAATTTGCCGAGGCCCAATGAGAAAAGCGAGGGTAACGCATAGTTCGGCCGTCGGAGTTTGAACGAGTTATTCACGGGTTGTTCCCGAGCGTTCTAGAGGGCCTCCTGCGCGACGTTCCCGAAACGATTCCGCTTCCTAAATACCGAACAATTCGGCACAATTCTCCACATGATTCTGCTTTTATAGGGCGATTGCGAGGGAAGCGGCCGGATTAGGCCCAGAAATTGGTCATTTCTCCTGAAAGACCCAAAAATTGAATCGAATTCTCGTTAGGCGTCATTCCACGTATCCAGAGATCCACAATATAAATCCATGAACGAATCAACACCTATTACACAGCACGGAAAGCGTCACGGCTGCCTTACCGCCTGGCTAGTTTTTATGATCGTCGCGAACGCGGCTACAGCCGTCACCACACCTCTTATTTACGACTCAATTAAGCGAGCCGCACCAAACGCTTCGCCGGCAACGATCGCCCTCATAAGTATTGCGGGCGTGGCAAACATCATATTCGCCATTGCGCTGTTCCGCTGGGAGAAGTGGGGGTTTTTCGGATTCGTTGCAACTAGCGTTATTGCATTAGTTACCAATCTCTTCATTGGACTTGGTATTGCACAGTCTGTATTTGGCTTGGTCGGGATTGGTATTCTTTACTGGGTTCTGAACATGGGCGGAAGCAACAAAGCGTGGACTCGACTGCAGTAGCCCCAAAGCGATGACGCCTAACCAATCGCGCTGGGGCCGACCGCTGGCCAGGCGCGATGACTAACTCACAGCACGTTTACAAAGTCCGCCCGCGCAAGGATCGCCGCGGGTTTGATCTAATGTCCGATGCGCTGCCATTTGGTCGGCTTTGGTATGGCGGGCCAAACGCAGTCAGCAACGCAATCGGATACGCACGGCATCGCAGCCGCTCACATCATGCTGTGATTCGCGTTTACGATGAAACTGGCAACGTGATTGACACGCACGAGGAGACGGGCGATTTCAAAGAATCGTACGATAGTTTTTCCTCGTCGCAGGCAACGATCCTTAGTTTCTTAGACGATCCGCTAGAGGCCGCATGAAAGTTTTGGATATTGTGAGAAATCTGCAAGTGTGAAAAGCCCTATTCCGAGGAGGCTCCATGAAATTACCCAGAACATTCATCGCACTCATCCTTTTCTCCTTTAGCGTGGGGGCGCTGCAGGCCCAAACCCCAACTACCCCTTCACAACCCAAAGACTGCGGCTCCTTCGTTCAGCAATTCTACAATTGGTATGTGGCTAAAGAAAATGCCTTGATGAAACGCAACAGCCTAGAATCGGCGCTGGAGGTGACGCTCCGAGAGAAACGATCCTCTTTCTCCCCCGAGTTGGTGAAGGGCTTAAAAGAAGATCTAGCAGCCTCCAAAAAATCGCCTGGGGAGATCGTGGGGTTGGATTTCGATCCCTTTCTCAATGCCCAAGATATTGCTGAACGCTACCTCGTGGGAAAGGTCACCCCGAAGGGAGATCATTATTGGGTCGAGGTGTTTGGGGTTTGGGGAGGACAGAAAAATTCGAATCCTGATGTCGTTCCCGAGCTCGCCTTTGAAGACGGCCAATGGATCTTCACGAACTTTCATTACGGAAAAACAGACATCCCGGTGAACGAAAACCTGGTAAGCGTTCTGCAAATACTTAAAAAAGATCGACCGAAAAAGGCGAATTAAGGAGGCCATGATCCGTCACATCACGCTGTGATTCGCGTTTACGATGCAGCGGGCAACGTGATCGAAACGCACGACCACACGGGCGATTTCAAGGAGTCGTGAGCGTTAACGCACGGGAAACAAAAAGCCACCACGCGGTGAAGCGTGACGGCTGATTGTGAAATGCTGCTGTTTGTGGGCAAAAGATTTATTTGAGCTGGAAGATACCGTTGCCTATAACCGTACCGTTGGTCATGACGTCCACGCGATAGGTGCCGACTCCGAGTGCACTCGCGCTCAGATTGTATACGTACTGACAGCTATCAATCCTGAAGTTCGAACCGCTGTCAGCGGGGCGGTGTAAAACGGACTCGTCGACTTCCCCTATGACCCCTTCTCTGATCCGGGTCACAGCGATGGTCGACGGCGTTTAGGGGAATCTTGCGTACCAAAACTAAAACGTTGCGCTGAGGCCTCCTCCCGCCGCGCTTAGTGAGGCCTCGGTGTCGGGTGGGGCGGGTGTGTCGGATGCGGTTTGGGTGTTGCAGTAGGTCTAGGAGTAGCCGTTGCTGTGGCTGTCGGAGTCGCCGTGGCTGTTGGAGTAGCTGTCGCGGTGGCAGTGGCAGTAGGCGTTGACGTCGCCGTTGCGGTAGCAGTTGCCGTTGGTTCGGGCGTCGGTGTAAATGTCGCCGTAGCTGTCGCTGTGGGTGTCGGCGTAAACGTAGCCGTTGCAGTTGCTGTCGGTGTGAATGTCGCGGTGGCTGTAGGTGTAGGTGTGAATGTAGCGCTGGCAGTGGCAGTAGGCGTTGACGTAGCAGTTGCCGTTGCCGTTGGTTCGGGCGTCGGTGTAAATGTCGCCGTAGCTGTAGCTGTCGCTGTGGGTGTCGGCGTAAACGAAGCCGTTGCAGTTGCTGTCGCTGTCGCTGTCGGTGTGAATGTCGCGGTGGCAGTGGCAGTAGCTGTAGCTGTTGCAGTAGCAGTTGCCGTGGCTGTTGCAGTAGCGGTGGCTGTAGGCGTCGGCGTAGGTGTTGGGCTCGGCGCGAAAGCCGCTACCACCACATATGCGGAGTCGCTTGGAATGCCATTGGTAAAGACGGTCACCAAGGCTGGGCCCGCAGGAAAATTATTCACCGGGGTCGAAGTAAAGGTGGTATCGGACCAGCCTAGGATCGGATCCACCGGGAGAAACGCGACCTGGCTGTTGTCGATGGCGCGCAGTTGGACTATCGGATAGTTAGTCGATGAATCCTGGAAGTTTCCGCCGGAGGCTTGCGAGATACCTTGGAAACGCGAGCCGGTCAGCATGAGGCTGGTGCCAAGCACCAGCGGTGAAGTCGCGGTCGTGATTTGCGGCTGCCAATCCGGCCGCATAAATCCGAGCCCTACATCGTACAGTTCCGCGCTGCTAAGAATGCCGCTGATATTGTTAGCTCCCCCTGCCACCAGCACCTTGCCGTTGGGCAGCAACGTCGCCGTGTGCTCATAGCGTGCGGTGTTGAGGCTGCCCGTGGCACTCCACGTCCCGCTGGCCGGGTTGTACAGTTCCGCGCTGCCACCGCCACCTTGTCCCCCTGCCACCAGCACCTTGCCGTTGGGCAGCAACGTCGCCGTGTGTTCATAGCGTGCGGTGGTGAGGCTGCCCGTGGCACTCCACGTCCCGCTGGCAGGGTCGTAC
>JBARAJ010000254.1:0-13700 GCA_049791915.1 Candidatus Udaeobacter sp. | reverse complement strand
GAATGCGCACCGCGCCAGCATCTCATCGGGATGGTTGAAGTTCCCGGCTCACAGGATTTCAAAATCATGGTTCTGACGAACGAGTGGAAATACATTTTCATGGCGAACGGCGGACGGGAACAACTCTTCAATCGCAAAAACGATCCTAACGAGTTGTCGAACTGTGCTAGCTCGTCATCCGCGGTCAGGAACGACTTGTACGCTCTGGCGGTGAAGGCGTGCCGAGTCCCGGGCGCAACCGACGCGATCGACGGCAATAAGCTCCGGGCATTTCCGTTTCGTCAACGGCCACCGACGCGCATCTATCAATTCGACCGATCTCGTGGCGTGGTCGGATTTCCCGACAAACCTCAGGACGCGCTGAAAACCTTCGACCGCGCCACGTTGAGATCGTTGGGTTGAAAATGGAAATGGCTTCACCGGATCAGGAAGATCTCGGCCTTGGCCTTAAACCGGGCGACCCGCAGTATCGCGCTTATGTCGGTCCGCCGGAGGATTACGATCTGATCGCGGCGATGACGTTCAATCTCCTGACCACGCTAGGTCTGCGCCAGCATCATTCGCTACTTGATATCGGTTGTGGCTCCCTGCGGATCGGGCGGCTCTTAATTCCGTACCTGAACCGGGAGAAATACTTTGGCGTAGAGCCTAACGAATGGTTGGTCGATGAGGGAATCAGGCGGGAGCTGGGCGGAACATTGGTGCAAATCAAACACCCGACATTCTTTTTTTCCGATTCACCGGACACGATTGCGCAGGCGAAAGTCGCGTTCGATTTCGCACTGGCCCAATCGATCTTCAGCCATTGCGGGCTCGACCTGATTCAGACGTGGTTGTCCGCGATTTCGGGGTCACTGGCTCAGGACGGAGTGCTGGTTGCCACTTTTTTGATAGGCGAGGAAGACTCTGCGCAAGCGGGCTGGATCTATCCCGACTGCGTAAATTATCGGCCCGCTACATTGGAAGGCGCAGCCAAAGACGTGAATCTGCGATTCGAAATTCTAGATTGGAAACATCCACGCCAGACGTGGGCGCTTTTTGCTGCCCCCGGATTTAATTCCACCTGGTTCAAGGACCGCCCTCTCACTTGGAACTTAGGACTGGAAAAAACGCTCAGCCAAAACCGGCAGAATGGATGAGCCGTCCACGAGCTTGAAGGTTTGCCCAGTGTGCGGCGAAGACCGGTTTGTCAATGATTCAGTGCTCTGGCCGGACTTGATCGACCAATGGGAATTGTCGCCCAGCGAAGTTGCTTACATCAATTTGCAGCAGGGATTTTGCTGTGCCAATTGCAAAAACAATTTAAGAACGATGACGCTGGCTGCGGCGGTGACCGGTACCTTCGGTTTCACCGGCACTTTCAAGGATTTCTGTCGCAACGAGCCGCGAATTCGGAAACTCACTCTGATCGAAATCAACCCGGCGAAGAACTTGTCGCATTTCCTAGAGGTACTTCCAAAACACGCGCTTCATTCGTTTCCACAACTGGATTTGCAGAAAATGAGTTTTCCGGATTCGTCGATTGATGTCGTTATTCATTCCGACACGTTGGAGCACGTTCCAGACTCAAAGGCGGCTCTGAAAGAATGCTGGCGCGTTTTGAGGCCGGGCGGTCATTTGTTTTATACTGTCCCGATCGTTATTGGTCGCTTGACCCGAACGCGACGCGGATTACCTCCGAGCTATCACGGAAAGCCAGGAGTGAACCGGGACGATTGCGTTGTCCAAACCGAATATGGCGCGGACTTTTGGTGCGAAATTTTTCAGGCTGGTTTCCGCGAAGTAAGCCTAACGAGTCTAATCTTCCCTGCCTCCGTGGCCGTCCATGCGATCAAAACATAGCAACGACACGATTTTTGCCGACCCACTAAAGATAGCAGACATCGGCGACTGCTCCTTTTATCACACGGTGGAGCTTCCCGGTTATGGTGTGATCAATGGCGAGTGGGATTTGCGTGGCAGAGTGGATGAATACCTTGGCAACGTCGATTTTGACGGTCAGCGCGTTTTGGAGATCGGTCCCGCCAGCGGTTTCTTAACGTTCGAGATGGAAAAGCGCGGCGCCGACGTGATCTCGGTCGAAGTCACAGACGAGCACGGCTGGGACTTTGTTCCGTATCCGGATGCGAGATTGGAAGAAGTGTTCGGCCCGCGCCGAATCGTGATGCAACAGTTGAAGAATTCCTACTGGTTCAGTCACGCCGCCCTGCAATCCAAAGCCAAAGTGTACTATGGCGACGTTTACAATTTGCCTGCGGCGCTCGGAGAATTCGACATCGCAGTGATGGGAGCAGTGCTACTCCACTGCCGCGATCCGCTTCGAATCGTTGAGCAATGCGCAAAACGAGCGAAATCACTCATCATTGTCGACAAGTTCCATCCGGACTTGGAAGGCGCGCCGGTTTGCCGCCTGGCGCCGACGCAGGAGAATTTTCTCTGGCACACGTGGTGGCATTTCAGCACGCAATTCTTCACACAGTTTCTGGCGGTCATGGGTTTCAAAGCGACAGAAACTTCAACGCATGAGCAGCATCATCGCGGAAAAGCGCACACGCTTTTTACCATCGTCGCTCGGAGGGAATGAAATACGGCTACGCGCCACCGGGCTACGTCGGGTGTCATTCTGAGCGTAGCGAAGAATCTCTGATTGGCTCCGGAGCAATCCAGAAATGAACAGCCAGAGATGTTTCGCTTCGCTCAACATGACAGCGCTGTTTATGGGTGGGTCCTACGAAATCAATTCGCTAACTAGCGATTTTTCTTCCTTTAATTCCGCGACTGAAGCGTCGATTTTTCCGCGGCTGAAATCGTTTATCGGAAGTCCTTGCACGATTTCCCATTTTCCGGCGCGCACACGGACCGGGAATGATGAGATCAATCCTTTCTCGACGTCGTAACTTCCATCCGAGCAAACCGCCACGCTATGCCAATCGTTCGCTGGCGTGTCGGTAGTCAGCGAAACAACCGTATCGACAACCGCATTGGCAGCCGAGCCGGCGGAAGATAGGCCGCGTGCCTTGATTATGGCGGCGCCGCGTTGTTGCACCGAGGCGATGAAGTCTTCCTTCAGCCATTTCTCGTCTCCGATCACTTCGTTCGCGGGACGACCGTCAATCCTGGCGTTGTAGAAATCTGGATACTGCGTCGAAGAGTGATTTCCCCAGATCGTCATGTTCGTGACTGAGCGAATGCTTACGCCGGCCTTTTGCGCGAGCTGCGCGCGAGCGCGATTTTCATCCAAACGGGTCATGGCAAACCAGCGGTCGCTCGGAATTTCCTTCGCATTGTTCATCGCGATCAAGCAATTGGTGTTGCACGGATTTCCAACCACGAGCACCCGCACGTCGGCCGCGGCATTTTTTTGAATCGCCTGACCTTGCCCGATGAAAATCTTTCCATTGATGCCGAGCAAATCTTTTCGTTCCATGCCCGCCTTGCGCGGGACGCTTCCGACTAGCAGCGCCCAATTCACGTCGCGAAAACCCTCATCGAGATCCGCCGTCGGTATCACAGATTCAAGGAGCGGGAACGCGCAATCGTCCAATTCCATGACCACGCCTTCGAGCGCGCCGAGCACGGTTGGGATCTCGATCAGATGAAGTTTGAGCGGCTGATCGGGCCCAAACATTTGCCCGGAGGCGATGCGAAACAGAAGCGCGTAACCAATGTGCCCGGCGGCGCCGGTCACAGCGACTTTAATAGGAGTTTTCATGGCGCAATTAGCCATAACCATATTGTTGAGAGCAAGCGATTCCTCCCGCCTGCGCCAATGGCTGCGACGTGGCAGGCGACTTCACTCGGAATGACAGCATGCAAATCAACGGTAGATTTCGAGCGCGATGTATCCGGGCAAATTAGGCAAGATCATCAACCTTTTTGAATCGTTGCCGGAAGATGAACGGCGCGAAACGCTCGTTTCGTATGCAGACAATGCGAAAAGGCAGGAGCCGCGTGAGGGCGAGAATTTTGATCTCGTCGACGTTCGGAAAGACGAGGAGTGCACCGACACAGTCGGCGTTTATCTGCACGTCGATGAACAGGGAAAGGCGCACATTCGCATGACCCTCGGTCCGGAAGTGCAAACCCTCACTCGCGCGATGACGGCCATTCTCTGCAAGGGACTCGACGGTTCGACGCCGCAGGAGATTCTGGATCTGCCGAGTGATTTCGTCACGCGCGTCGTGGGCACTGAACTGGTGCGCGTCCGCAGCCAGACTGTGTATTACGTCCTCACTCGGATAAAAAGCATCTGCAAAGTTTGGCTGGACCGGCAGCGCATGGCGCAGGTGGCGTAGCATGGCCATCTTGGCTGTGGGGCCGGCGGGCATCTTGCCTGCGGAACCCGGGCACGTAAATAACTCCGAGCAGGCGAGGACGCCCGCTCGCCACACAGGCAGGATGCCTGTGCTACGTTCGTGCGAGAAGCTCGAGCGATTTTGTTTGCCATTCCCCGTTGATCGTGCGCAAAAATCACGAGCAAATGAAAATGCCGACTTCCGCAATTCCACTTATCGGTGTAATCACGCTCGTTTCCTGCGCCAATCCCCCGACGCAACCGGCAAACTTCGGTTGCACAGGAACGGATTCGCCTGACCATCAGTTGCGCGCATGCATCGTGGAGGTTGGGAAATTCCCGCCGCCGCTCAACGAATCGCGCGTCGATATTCACGACACGTCGGGAAAAGTGATTGCGTCGCGCAATTTTGGGTCGCCCAAAGGTGACCAGGGCCGCAGCGTTGTCCATTCTGCGTGGACGCCCGATTCCAATTTCTTCGTGTTCAGCACACGCAGCTCTGGCGGGCATTCGCCCTGGCATTGGAACACATATTTTTACAGCCGGAAAAAGAACACATTCGCTTTGCTCGACGACACGATCGGGGCGGTGATTAAACCCAACTTCACAGTCAAAGCGCCCGATATCGTAGAGGCGACTGTGCAGGGCACGGCGTCCGATCCGAGCAACATCCAAACCGGTCACGTCGTCACCAAGCATCTCGGCTCGCTTTAGCGCCGGAGAGCGGTTGCCGGGCTGGAAGCCGGCTCGACTTGTCAAGCAGGATGCCTAAGTTACTTTCGGCGCGCAGATGCCGCGAAACAACGAGCTAAAGAAGATCCTGTTGATCGGTTCCGGTCCAATCGTGATCGGGCAGGGCTGCGAATTTGATTATTCCGGCGTTCAAGCCTGCAAAGCCCTGCGCGAAGAGGGCTATGAGGTCGTGCTGGTGAATTCGAATCCAGCCACAATCATGACCGATCCGGAATTCGCCGATCGAACTTATGTCGAACCGATCACGCCTGAAGTGATCGAGGCAATTATGGAGCGCGAAAAACCGGAGGCGATTTTGCCGACTCTTGGGGGTCAAACCGCGCTTAATGCTGCGATGGAGTTAAACCGCAACGGCGCGCTCGCGCGGCACGGCGTGAAATTAATCGGCGCAAACGCACAGGCCATCGCAAAAGGCGAAGACCGCCAATTATTCAAGGAAGCGATGTTGCGCATCGGTTTGGAAGTGCCACGCTCCGGCGTAGCACGGTCGCTCGCGGATCTCGACCGCATCGTCGCCGAGATCGGAACATTTCCGCTGATTATTCGCCCCGCATTTACGTTGGGCGGCGCAGGCGGCGGCATAGCTTACAACCGGGAAGAACTCGATGTCATTGCCGCGAGCGGCCTGGATCTTTCGCCAGTGCGCGAAGTGTTGATCGAAGAATCGCTGGTTGGCTGGAAGGAATTTGAGATGGAAGTCATGCGCGACCGGATGGACAACTGCGTGGTCGTTTGTTCGATCGAGAATTTCGATCCCATGGGCGTACACACCGGCGACTCCATTACCGTTGCGCCTGTGCAAACCCTGACCGACAAAGAATTTCAAATGATGCGCGACGCCGCGTTCGCGGTGATCCGTGAGATCGGTGTCGAGACCGGCGGGTCGAACATTCAGTTTGCCGTGCATCCTGAAACGGGTCGCATGGTCGTGATCGAAATGAATCCGCGCGTCTCGCGTTCGAGCGCGCTGGCGTCGAAAGCGACCGGTTTTCCGATTGCGAAAATCGCGGCCAAACTCGCTGTCGGCTACACGCTCGACGAGATTAGAAACGACATCACACGCGAAACGCCGGCATGCTTTGAGCCGACGATTGATTATTGCGTGGTCAAAGTGCCGCGGTTCACGTTTGAAAAATTTCCGCAGGCAGATGCGACACTCACGACGCGGATGAAAAGCGTCGGCGAAGCGATGGCGATCGGACGCACGTTTAAAGAAGCGTTGCAAAAAGCGCTGCGCAGCCTCGAGATCAAACGCTTTGGCTTGTTAGGCGACGGCGCTGATAGAGATGTCGATCTTGAGACGTTGCGGCTGAAACTAGCGATCCCGAATGCCGAACGAATCTTCTATATCGCGCAAGCATTCCAAAAAGGCGCGTCGATCGATGAAGTTTACGAACTAACGAAAATCGACCGGTGGTTTTTGCGGAATTTGCAGCAGATCGTGGAGGAAGAGCGCGCACTCCGTCGTAGCACAGGCATCTTGCCTGTGCCACAACTACTCCGCGCGAAGAAGCTCGGTTTTTCCGATCGGCAACTCGCGGTGGCAAACGATGCGACGGAAACCAAGATCCGCGCATTACGGAAGTCGTTAGGCATTACGCCGACGTACCGCCTCGTGGATACTTGCGCGGCGGAGTTTGAAGCGTACACGCCGTACTACTATTCGACGTACGGCGACGAAAACGAGCGACGCGAGAGCGACAAACGCAAAATCATGATCCTGGGTGGCGGACCGAACCGGATCGGCCAGGGCATCGAATTCGATTACTGCTGCGTCCACGCCGCGTTTGCCCTGCGCGAGCTCGGATTCGAGACGATCATGGTGAACTCGAATCCGGAAACGGTTTCGACCGATTACGATACGAGCGACAAACTTTATTTTGAGCCGCTCACCCTCGAGGACGTGCTCAATATTTATGACCAGGAACAACCTGAAGGCGTGTTTGTCCAGTTTGGCGGCCAAACCCCGCTGAATCTCGCCAGTCGATTGAAAGCAGCAGGCGTTCCGATTCTTGGGACGCAGCCCGAAAGCATCCAGACCGCGGAAGATCGAAGACTATTCGCGGCGATGCTGGACAAACTTGGCTTGCGCCAAACGCCAAACGGATCTGCCACAAGCGCCAAAGAGGCAGTGGCGATAGCGAAGAAAATTGGCTATCCGGTGCTCGTTAGGCCAAGCTTCGTTC
Organism: Candidatus Udaeobacter sp.; assembly: GCA_049791915.1. Lineage (GTDB taxonomy): Bacteria > Verrucomicrobiota > Verrucomicrobiia > Chthoniobacterales > UBA10450 > Udaeobacter. The sequence goes on along the minus strand of JBARAJ010000254.1, from coordinate 6,467 downwards.
TGGGCGGGCGCGCGATGGAGCTCGTGTATACCGAGACGGATCTCAGACGTTACATGACAAACGCGATTGAAGTCACGCCTGATCGCCCAGTGCTTATCGATCGCTTTCTTGAGGACGCCATTGAGGTTGATGTCGATTGCATCTCCGACGGCGAGACGACCGTCATCGGCGCAATCATGGAACACATCGAGGAAGCAGGCATCCACAGCGGTGACAGCGCATGCGTGATCCCGACGTTCTCCCTGTCGCAAAAAGTTCTAGACGAGATTTCGTCAGCGACTAAAGCAATGGCTCGCGAGCTGAACGTGCGCGGTCTGATGAACGTGCAATTCGCCGTGAAAGGCGACGACGCTTACGTGCTGGAAGTGAATCCGCGCGCCTCGCGTACCGTGCCGTTCGTCAGCAAAGCGATCGGCGTCCCGCTGGCAAAACTGGCCGCCAAAGTGATGACGGGAAGATCATTACGCGAACTCGGATTTACGAAAGAAATCGTGCCGAAACATTTCTCGGTGAAGGAAGCTGTGTTTCCGTTTCTGCGCTACGAAGGTTTGGATATTTCGCTCGGGCCGGAAATGAAATCGACGGGCGAAGTAATGGGCATCGATGTTGATCTGGGTCTTGCATACGCGAAATCGCAGATGGCTGCGCCGCCGCCTTTACCCAAACGTGGAAGAGTATTTGTCAGCGTCAAAGACGCCGATAAGGAAGCGATCATTCCCGTCGCGCGTGAATTTCTCAAACTGGGTTTTGAAATTGTTTCCACCAGCGGCACGGCAGAGGCTCTGACCAAAGCGAAGATCAAAGTGACCAAGGTTTTCAAGATTCACGAGGGACGTTTAAATGTGCTCGACCGGATCAAGAACGGTGACATCAATTTCATCATCAACACGCCAAGCGGGAAAATTCCGCGTGAGCACGAAGTGGTGATTCGCAACGCCGCGCTCGCTGCGAAAATTCCGATTATGACGACGGTCCGCGCCGCGCTGGCCAGCGCGAATGGAATCCGCTCACTGCAAAAACGAAAAGTTCAGGTGCGGAGCTTGCAAGAATACCACGCTTCGCAGACGTTAAATCGTTGAAGCGTTGAACAGTTGAAGCGAAAAAACAGCATTGTCATTCTGAGCGAAGCGCAGCGGAGTCGAAGAATCCCGAAGAGTTATCTAATGGTGCCGTCACGGGATGTCTCGACTTCGCTCGACATGACAATGCGTTGATGCCATTTGTCAGCATGAAATTGTCTATTGTGTTAGCTGTGTTATTGACCTCGGCTGTCTTTGCCGCCGACGAAAGGAAAGAAGAAAGAACTCCCATGAATTCATCCAACGAAGTTGCCGTTATCAAAACGAGCGAAGGCGATATGGTGCTGCAGTTTTGGACGGATGCCGCGCCAAAGACGATAGAAAATTTCAAGAAACTGGCGCGCCAGGGATTTTATGACGGCACAATCTTCCACCGGATTGTCAAAGGATTCATGATCCAGGGCGGCGATCCGAATTCGAAAGATCCGGCAAAAGAGGATAGCTACGGGCAAGGCGGACCCGGTTACAACATCAATGCCGAGTTCAACGATCATAGCCACGATGCCGGCGTCATTTCGATGGCGCGCAGTTCGGATCCAGACTCCGCCGGTTCGCAATTCTTCATCTGCCTCGGCCCGGTTCACCGGCTCGATCATCAATACACGACCTTTGGCAAACTGATTAAAGGCCAGGATGTGCTGGAGAAAATCGGTGATATTCCGGTCACCAGAAACAGCACGGGCGAACCGAGCAAACCGACCAAACGCGTGGTGATCGAGAGCATCAAAATCGTGCCGGCTGATTCAGCGAAATAAACTTCATTAACACCTGGCTTGAGCCAGATGTTGCGCGACGAGTTTGTCGCGACCCCTCTTAACAGCTTCAGGCGTAGCGTGAAACAAGCCAGTGTTATTAACAATCCCGCTATTTAGAGTCGCAACGAACATCGCTAAAGCGAAAGATAAGACCCGAACAGTGCCTGAAGCGAAAACCTCAAGCAATTCATGAGCGCGGATAAAGCTGGCGAAATTATCAAGCGGGCGATGGCAGATCAAAATGTGTACGAGGCGATGGCCGCGCGTGAGAATGAAGTCTGGGGAAAAATTCTCCTAGATCGGGATCAATCGGACCTCGCGGTTGAAGACACCAAAGCGGAGGCGATGCTTGGGATTTCCCGCAACTACTCATCACTTTCTCGCGTCGCAAACGAGAAAGGCCTGACGTTTGAGCACGGTTTGACGCTGGGATGCGGAACTGGGAGATGTGAACGCGACCTGATCTCTCACGGCGTCGGCCTCAGTTTTCATGGAATCGACATCTCCGAGAGAGCCATTGCCAAGGCACGCGAGATCGCGAAGGAGCAAAACATGCCGCTCACATACGAAGTGGCCGACCTGAATTTTGTGCGGTTACCAGAAAAAACTTTCGATCTCATCGTTGCTCAGACTTGTCTGCATCACATCCTTTTTCTCGAACACGTCGCGAAAGAAATATGGCACTCGCTGAAAAGCAATGGCTATCTCTGGATTCACGATTTCATCGGCGAAACACAGTTCCAATACGATCCCAAGCGCGTTGCCATCGCGAACAAGATTCTGCTCGCCCTTCCAGAAAAATTGAAAAACAACAGAATTACCGGCCGGTTAATCGAGGAGATCAAACGTCCCGAGCCCGGGCTCCTCTGCTCACCATTTGAGTCAATTCGATCGAGCGAAATTGTCCCGGTGTTTCAACGTTGGTTTAGGATTGAATGGAAGCTGGAGTTTGATGCATTCCTGCGTCTGGTTGTGCCTCCGGGCACTCGCACAGCTTATCTGGAAAATGAAGATACCCAGACCTCGTTTGAAATTTTGATGTTGCTCGATCGGTTGTGCATTGAAGAAGGAATTGTGCAGCCAAGTGGCGGTCAATATCTCATGCGTCCACGGCCCCTTGATGAAATTCCACGTGGAGAACGCTGCAATGAATAGTCAGCAGCGTCCTCACACACAGAGACCAAGAGTCGCTCTGATCCAAATGCGCTGCGGCGCGGCGCAGGAGAAGAATCTCGCGCGCGCGATTGAATTTATTCGTGATGCGGCAAGACAAGGCGCAGAGATTGTTTGCCTGCCGGAGCTTTTTCGGTCGCAATACTTTTGCCAGACAGAGGATCACAAGAATTTCGAGTTGGCCGAGGAAGTGCCGGGAAAATCAACCGACGTGCTGGGAGAAGTTGCTCGAGAAACTGGCACAGTAATCATTGCGTCGCTCTTCGAGAGACGCAGCGCGGGTGTTTATCACAACACCGCTGCAATCATCAACACGGATGGGAAGTTACTCGGCAAATATCGCAAAATGCATATTCCCGATGATCCGTTCTATCACGAAAAGTTTTACTTCGCGCCCGGCGATCTCGGATTTCGGGCGTGGGACACGGAGCGTGGCAAGATCGGTGTCTGCGTGTGCTGGGACCAATGGTATCCGGAGGCGGCGCGACTGACGGCGTTGCGCGGCGCAGAGATTATTTTTTATCCAACAGCAATCGGCTGGCATCCGAGTGAGAAAAAGGAGTTTGGAAAAGCGCAACATTCCGCGTGGGAGACGATTCAGCGTGGTCATGCGATCGCTAATGGGTGCTACGTCGCGGTGGCGAACCGCATCGGTCACGAAGCGCCCGCCGGTGGAGACGGCATTGAATTTTGGGGGCAAAGCTTCATGTGCGGACCGGACGGCGAAATCATCGCGAAAGCTTCGATTGGTCAAGAAGAGATTGTGGTGGCGGAGATCGATTGGGCTCGCGTCAACGAGCAGCGAACGCACTGGCCATTTTTGCGGGATCGTAGAATAGACGCGTACGGCGGTATTGAAGAGCGGATGATCGATTAGTTCCGGTCCGTTGCGACTACACGCGAAGCTCGCGTGATGAGGAAACGGACGCTGTTCCCATTCGCTCTTTGTGCTAATACGAGGGCGATGACCGCGAGCACTGCTCAACCGAGGCGCCGGCCCTGGTATCGCCCTTCGCTCACGGTGCAAATCATGATCGGGTTGGTGGCCGGCGGCGTAATCGGATGGCTCCGGCCCGATTGGGGGAATGCAGTTTATTTTCTGCGCGACATTTTCATTAACCTGATCAAATCGATCATCGCGCCGCTCGTTTTCTCGACCATCGTCGTAGGCATCGCAGGCGCCGGCGCGCTGCGCAAAGTCGGGCGGATGGGAATCAAAGCGTTGATCTATTTCGAGATCGTAACCACAGCCGCGCTCTTTATCGGACTGGCAGTTGTGAATTTGATGAAGCCCGGCCTGGGCGTCGTCCTCGCCGCAACGAGCACCGACGTGGTGAAGACGATTGAGCAAAGTCATCCGAAGACGCTGGTTGAAACGATCGTACACGCGTTTCCCTCCAGTGTGATTGAGGCGATGGTGCGCGGCGATGTTTTGCAGATCGTCGCCTTTAGCGTGCTCTTCGCGCTCGCGGTGTCAGCAGTTGGAGAAAAAGGCAAACCAATCGTACGCGCCATGGAGAGCCTCTCTCAGGTGATGTTTAAGTTCACAAACTACGTGATGCTGTTTGCACCCATCGGCGTGGGCGCGGCGATGGCACACACGATTGGCACGCAAGGCCCAGCTGTGCTGCTAAACCTCGGAAAATTGATCGGCTCGCTTTATCTCGCTCTTGCGATCTTCATCGTTTTCATTTTCGGATTGGTGATTCGAATCACGCGGATTCCGTTAAGACAATTTGTGCGTGCGGTGCGCGAGCCTGCGGCGCTCGCATTTGCGACGACAAGTAGCGAATCGGCGCTGCCGAAAGCGATGGAGTCAATGGAACGTTTCGGCGTGCCGCCGCATATAGCGGGGTTCGTGATGCCAACGGGGTATTCGTTCAATCTGACGGGATCAACCTTGTATCTCGCGATGGCGTCCGTGTTCGTCGCCCAGGCAGCCGAAACGACGATAGGGTGGCACATGTCGTTAGGCCAACAAATTACAATGATGTTGACGTTGATGCTGACTTCGAAAGGAGTAGCTGGCGTGCCGCGGGCATCACTCGTCATTCTTCTGGGGGCGCTGAATTCGTTTGTGCCCGCAGGATTGGGACCGATCGGAGTCGCCGTTATTTTTGGCGTCGATGAACTGATGGACATGGGTCGCACATGCGTGAACGTCATTGGCAATTGTTTGGCAACGGTCGTCGTCGCCCGGTGGGAAGGCGAATTTGATGAAGGACGTGCACGCGTGTTTGGCACGCCGGCCGAAGCTGAATTGGATTTGAAAACGGGCGAAGTCGCCTTCGCTGATGCCGTCGTGCAAGGCGATTGAGACTGCGGCAGAAGCGTGCGCGCAGCCACCGACCTGCATTTCGCGTATTACGCTCACCTCGGCCCGCAACAATCAACGTCGCGAAGTACTTCTACGAAGGAGGGACGCGGGTGACCGCGTTCCTGTTTTTTGTCGCCGAAGATCAGGGCATCGACAAATCCGTGCCTTTTCAGCTAAGCTGCGCTGATGTTCTCAGTTTTGCGCGCGCCCGAAGCAACTAACCTGATGCAGATTTTCGCCTCCGCTTTTCTGGCGATCCTTTTTCTTCAATCAGGAATTGATAAAATCGTCGACCGCGGTGGAAATTTTGAATGGCTAAAAGGGCATTTCGCGAAGAGTCCACTGGCTGGAATCGTCCCCGTGCTATTGATCTGCATCACGATCCTCGAGGTGGCGGCCGGCGCGCTAAGCGCCGTCGGCTGCGTGCTGATAATTCTTTTTAAAGATTCGACGATCGCATTGTACGGGGCAATTCTTTCTGCGGTAGCTATCACGGCGCTGTTTTTTGGGCAGCGAATCGCGAAAGAATATGCTGGCGCAGCAGTGCTTGTTCCCTACTTCCTGCTCACGCTGGTCGCAATTTATCTGCTTGCGCAGGGGTAAATTGGCAAGAGGCCGGACAGACATTCCACGAACGATGCAACTGGCAAAATATGCGAAACATGCAATTTGCGGCAGGTGTATTGCTTCCGCTCGCAGCATTCAGTCTGTGGCCATCGCATCATGTTGAAGTCGCGCGTTGCCCGCTGCATGCAGAGGCGCATTATCTGCGTTTGACCGTGCGCAACACCGAGATGCTCTAGACTTACACGCAAGACCGACGTCAATTTCTATGCTTTCCAGCAATCGTCAGCATGAAAAGCAAACGCTACTGCATCTCGTTCACTCTGGGATGAGTTTGCGGCAACTCTCCCGCAAGGAACGTGTCGTGTTGGGCGCGATATGTCTTTGTACATTGGCCCTGCTTGCTGCTCTTCAGCATGGCCGGGTATTCCTCGGTGATGAAATCGGCACGTTGAGATATCTGAAAGAAAGCCCGAGCTACATTTTGACGCATTTCGGCACCTGGCTGTCGATGAATTATTTTATTTTGGTCGAGAAAGGCGTTGCCTGGCTGTGTGGCGCAGCGGATTGGCGGCTAAC
>JBARAJ010000253.1:0-3112 GCA_049791915.1 Candidatus Udaeobacter sp. | reverse complement strand
GTCGCCAGCACAATCACTGATGCCGACAGCTTGCTTTCCATGTTCAGCGGCAAGCTGCCCTACAAAGTCAAACCCTCCTCTTCCATCGGACAGATGATGGTCAACGACGGCAGTACGCTTGATGACTACAATAGCGGTAAGCTGACCCCGAATTGTACTCCGTAACGGCGCAGCCGCATAAACAGTGATCGAGAAACAAGTTCACAATCAGCCGTCATGCTTCACCGCGTGGCGGCTTTTTGTTTCACGCGGGTAACGCTCACCACTCTATCAAATCGCCCAATAGCAATGAGAGTTGGACGCGTACGCGCTTTCCGATTCACACTAGCTCTGCTAAGAAGGTGACGCTCAATCAAAACCGGTGGACGATAAAGTGAAAAAACCGTACGTAAACGCTGACCATGCCGGAACACGGGAAAGCTTTAAGCCATTTGTTATCGGTGGGGTAACGGGAGGCGGCGGCGCGAATTACACCGGTGGCTACAGCGGAACTGGTTCTGTCGGGCCATGCCCGCGCTAACGGAAGCATAGAAAACAATCCTTAGCATGAGGGCTCTACGGGAAACCGCGGAGCCCTCTTTGCTTTGTATATGCTGGCACGGCGCCCTTTGTGAAGGTGTTAGCGACAGGCTGCCGGCAAAGATTTTCAAAGGCCCTTGAAATAACCCTCGTGCTCGTGCGTCTTCAATCACGTTGCCCGCTTCATCCTGAACGCGAATCACAGCGTCGTGGGAACGGCTGCGGTGCCCGAATGGCAGCGCATCAAAAATCAGATCGACGCTGCGGTGATCTTTACGCGGCCGGACTTGGTAAATGTGCTAGACCGGCCAGTGATCTCATTTTGGCGCGGTAGTCCGATGTGACGCTGCCGCCTTCCATATCCCGTTTTGCAAGACAAACGTGTCGGTGAACACAATATTGGGCTCAACTGGGTCTCCCTTGAAGGTGCCATCTTGCGTGGCCATGCCGGTGACGATCCCCGCATCGCCATAAGTATACACTTTCATATTCGACAGCTTGATGGTTTTAAACTTCAGATCGCCCGACTTCAAAACCGCAAGAGTGCCCGATTTATCAGACTGATGCCCGCCTTCATCGGTGTCGACGTACGTATCAACGAGGATCGCCTCGAGCTTCGCCGTGTCAGCCTGCACCATCGCCTCCACCCATACGTTCTCGAGTGCGATCAGCACCTTCGCCACATGTCCCGATTGCGCCCGGGTTCCGGGCACGCTCACAAACGCTATGGTCAAGGCAATGATGAGTTGTCGTGTCATTGGATGTCCCTATGAAATCCGCTTGCGCCAGCCGTGATCCACCTCATGAAAAGTCGTTTTAGCGGGCCGTGCGATGTGGTGCGAGTCAAAAGTTCACCACTCTCTGAAATCGCCCTTGTGCTCGTGCGTCTCGATTTGCTTTGACTGCGAATCACAAGATTCTGCTCTTTTACTTCGTCAACCCCCCGCTCTCTGTGTCCTGAAAAGCCGTGATTAGCCACTTCCCGTCAGTTTTGACCATCGTCATCGTGGTGATTTCTTTCAGAACTGGACCGGCTTCTCCAGTGGGACGACTCAAACCAGTCACGTCCCACGTAGCATGGACAAGTGCAACATCGGGTGTTGAAAAACGAACTTCTGCACCGGTAAGCCTCCGAACAGCGGTCTTTAATCTGTTCTGAAACAGTTCCGCCTGCCGCTGGACAATCTCCTGCACTCCTTTCCAGTGAACACCGGCGACGTTTACGTAGTCGCAGTTTTCAGTGAGGAGGCGACCGACGGCGGCGGTGTCATGCCCGTTCCAAGACACTGCGTATTCGGCGAGAACATTGCGCACAACACTTTCATCGTCATTTTCGTAGTTCGTGCCGCTGTTATAGCCGCCGTAGTACAACAAAGATGGATAGACATAGCCGTAACCAAAGTCATAGTTACCATACCCGTATTCGTAGCCGGAGTAGTAGGACGGATAAGAATACTCAGAATATTCGTAGGGTCCGTATGGGTAGTAGCCCCAGTTCCAGCCCCACCCAGGACCCCACCACGGAAAGCCGAAGTCGCCGATAAAGATGATTTTATTGAAGCGGTGGAAGCGCCGAAATCGATCATCCCGATCAAAGTGGCCGTCGTTGAAACGGTAAAAGGGTCGAAGGCGAAAGGCTGAATTCATCATTGGAGCGCGGTGCATCGGCATTCGGGCAATCGAAGGTGGCGTGAAAGCGCCGCGCATTCCCATCCGGGGCACCGAATTACCGTGCGCCCTCGTCTGCGCCGTGGCAGTCGAGGCTGCGAAAACGCATGCTACCACGCAGCCAAGGAGAACGAATTTTCTCCGATTCATAGCGTTAAAGGTCTCCAAAGATTGAAACCCCCGGGATTCAAAAGTTGCGGCACTGGAAAAGGTAAAAGGTAACGACTGCGTTACAACTGCGCAGCCGCTCCAAAGACTGCGGCAATTAGTAAAGCTGTCGAGCACTTATCAATCTTTGAAATCGCCCGCGTGCTCGTGCGTTTCGATCACGTTGCCCTCTGCATCATAAACGCGAATCACTGCATCATTCGGAGATGGAGTGGCGCGACTCGCTTTCGACATTGGCTCGAGCGCTTTAATTGGCGCCGCCAGGTGCTGCTTCGTCCTTGCCGAACAACGTCCGAAGCGAGAGCGCCAGCTTCTCGGCGTCGGATAATTCCGCCCGCTCACGCAACACCCTAACGGCAACATCGGGATGGTCCGTGATCAGGTTGTTCGCGCCCCTCTCGATCATCAGAAGCATGTCGCCCGCTTGGTTCAACGTCCAGACATGCACCTCCTTGCCCGCAGTGCGCGCCTGTTGAATGAACGGTCGCGTTGCTGCGCGCTGGTTCACGCTTAGAATCTGGCCCGGCAGGCGCGTCACGTTCCCCACCGACGCCGTCACGATCTGACCGACCTTCAGTTCGGGCGCCAGTCGCTGAACTTCCGCCAGCGCGGCCGTATCCAACGAAGTGATAATGCAGTTGGTCAGGAAAGCTTCCCGGCGCAGCAGTTGAACGACCTTTTCCGCGAGACTCGGATCCGGCCAGTTATACTTCAGCTCGATGTTCAGTTGGATTCTTCCCCGGGAAAGACGGATGAC
>JBARAJ010000252.1:0-21026 GCA_049791915.1 Candidatus Udaeobacter sp. | reverse complement strand
ACGACGGATTAAACCGCCAGGTGAGCCGGACGACCAGCCAAGGCACAAGTTTTAATGTTTATGACGGCTGGAATTTGATTGAGGAATATCAAAGCGTTAACAACGGCGCCGCAACAGCGGTGTATTTGTATGGAACCGGTGGTTTAATCACCGCTGCCCAGCTTGGCCAACTCAATTATTATTATCAAGACGCCAGCGGGAGCACATCAGACATTGCAGACCCTACTGGTAATCTGCTGGAGTGGTACCGGTACGATTTGGATGGCACCCCGTTTTTCTACAACCCGAACGACACTCAACGCACTCCAAATCAGTCCGGGCTCGGTGTCCGTCACTTATTCACCGGCCAGCAATGGTATCAGGACATAGGCCTGTATGATCTGCGCAACCGCTTTTACTCCCCCAATCTCGGCCGCTTCCTCCAGCCTGACCCAATCGGATTCCGGGGCGGCAAGAATCTGTATCGGTATTGCCGCAATAACCCCGTAACACGATGGGATCCGTTTGGGCTCCAAAGCACGCCGCCCCACCCTGTCGACCCGTCTCCAGACAGCAACATCCCTTCGGTCGACCGAGTTTGGGTCCCCGGAAATGATGAGTCTCCGAATACGTTCTGGAATGTGGGCCCAGGAGGCTGGGGTGACCCAGGCGGCCCGGGAGGTAGTGGTAACGACGGTGGAGGCCGCAATAATAGCGACAATCCGGCAGATCATCAGCCGTCAAATTACATTCCATTCCCGCGTCCAGACGATCAGCCAGAGAGCCCGTCTGTGCAGCACCCAGCGCCCTCGAACATACCAGATCAAAACCCGCAAACGGCAACCGGCGCTACGACGGGTGTTGCAGTCACATCAGGCCCGGTCTTGACAGGCGGCGCTTTCCCGGGTACTGCGGGGATCGTGTCCGGCGGCACTACGTCGGCGATCGATGCATCAATCCCACAGGGGGCGCGACCGGTAGTCCTTGGAGGCGTTGTGGCAGCCGTAGCGCGTGCTTCAGCACCTCTAGGTGTCGTTTCTGCCTTGGGGCTTGCGGAAATAAGGCAGGGACGCGATGCGGCGCAAGATTTATCGCCAGGAGAATCAATCTACATAAAGGACCCGGCGAGCTATTTCTTCAGTAGTTTGTTTGATCAAGATGTCTATTTGATGATCGTGAAGGATCAATACGGGCAACTTCACTACGGATGGGTCTGGCCGAGTAGCGAAGAGGGGTTATGACAAGACGGTCTCCATCAAATCCAATATGGGCGCTCGTTATTCTGTTGGTCGGTTTGTTGCTTGGGTTCGCCATCCTCGTACTCCTGCGTTGAGAGAGAAAGGGTCTGATTAGGGTTGCCCTGATTGTACGCACAATTGGTTAAGGGTGATTTTGGTTTAGTTAGGATTCAAAATTGATTGGGCTTTGATAGGCAAGACTGGAGTGGAGTCTGGTACGGTTATAGAAGGGTTTCGATATAATCGAAGATGGCGGTGCGAGCTTGAGCGTACCTGCTGAAGCGGTGGTGATAGACTAATTCGTATTTGAGGGTGCTCCAGAAGGACTCGATGTGGGCGTTGTCGTAACAGTTGCCTTTGCGGCTCATGGAAGCGCTTAGGCGATTCTGCGCGAGAACCTTGGCGATAAGCCGCGCTGGCGAACTGGCGACCGCGATCGGAGTGGAGGAGGAGTTGTGCCGTGGGCTGACGTTGCTTCAAAGCCATGCGCAGCGCGGCGATGACCAGCTGAGCATCGAGGATTTGATGCATGGCCCAGCCGATCACCCGGCGAGTGAAGACATCCAGGACCGCAACCAGATACAACCATCCTTGACCGGTGAGAACGCAGGTCGCGTCGGTCGTCCAAACTTGGTTAGGGCGTTTGATGATGAGGCCTTTAAGACGGTTAGGCGCGATCGGTCCGCCGTGACGGCTGTCGGATGCGATTGCGTCGTCCGGGACAGCCCAGCGCATGCGTCTGGACCGGATCTTCCTGCGACAACGCTCTAAGTATCGTCCGACCACCACCGACAGCCGCCACGGCGGACCCATCGCGCCTAACCGATTGCACAACCTCGTTGTTCGACGCTCCAATCAAGTTAAAAACCGGACGTTCATGCCAATTCGAGAACATCGGACACAGCATGTCCTCAAATAAAGTTGGTACGCCCCCAGTGTTGATTTTATCGCTCGCTGTGCGCCGTAAAGGTATTGCTCGCTGGGCTGCGCTCCACCTTGACTGTGCTCGCTCCGGGTGGAGCGGGTCTGTATCGGTTCGCTTTGGAGAAGGAGTTGCTGTGTTTTAATCAATTGTTCACGCATTATCGTGCGAGCGAAATTCGTCGAAGTTCTTGCGCGATATTCGCTTTGACTCTTTCGAGTTCTTCCTGCGGCACTGGCCGTCCTTCCCTTTTTTCAATGAGATGATCGAGCAGGATCTTTCGACGGCGCCCTTTACGGCGATCGGCGAGTGTTTTCCGTGTCAATTTTCGCTGCAACTTTGACCGACAATCAGCAGTGGTGGAAGCATGCGGTCCGCCGACAAGCAGATCGTACCGAATCAATGCGGTGATGTACGCAGACAACGAACGATAGCCAAGGTTTTGCCAGCGAGGATTGGCGAGTTGCCAAATATCAATTGGAAAGGTGACGCGTTCTGGAACTGCGCTGAGTGGTGCGAATGTTAGGTCGTGTCGACTGCGAGCAGCGATGCTTTGAAGATGGCCGACTCGCTCCACAAGCTGGACCAGCAAACCTTTGCGCGGCTGACCAGGTCGATAGTGTGCAACAAGTTCACGGTCGACCGCATCCTGTGCGGTTTGCGTATCGTGCGCGATCTCAAGAGTGATGGTGTGATTCGCAGCCGAGCGAAGATCGTAGCAGACCAACTCCACCGCATAAGGAGTAAAGATCGTGTATCCAAATTCGGCGCAGCGTAGCTTTACGGTTGGAACGAGTAGTCCAGGAATGGTGATGCTTTTGCGAACTCCTCTCGCCATGATGCTCCCTTCGTTGCCGCCAAGCCAAGCGCTCATTGTTGCTTGAATCCGGGCCGCTTTGCAAGCCACGCATCCAATCGCTGAAGCGTGCATTTACCGAGAGAAAATGGCGTTTCCGGCGAGTTTTTAATCTGCGACATCGCGGTGCGACCGATACCAGAAAGGATGCATAACTCTCCGCTATTGAATTGCCGGTGGGGGAACTTGACGGCGAGAAAAAGTAATGCTGCGATGGTTGTGGAGGAAAACGAATCGTTTTCCATCTGGTTGAGCTGCTTTGCGGTGTTTGTTTTCATTTCGATCTCCTTCCTCTTTTTTCGCTCACTTTATGTTCGTCTGAACATGTAAACAACAATGAACCAATAGCCACTTCGCCGAAGGAGCGCGCAAAGCATAGGGAGCAGGTCTCCCGCGCGCCGAAAGTAGCGGAATCTGTCAAAAAATTTCGTAGGTCGCCAGAGAACGTTCACCGCATCCCCGAGGACGTTGGAGAAAGAACGACCTCCCTTCAAACCGAGTAGGGAAAAACCGGGTGTAGAGCCTTTCATGTCCGCGCGACTTCTGGAGCAAGTGCGCCAGAGCGAGCGCGGCAAGAAACGTCAACTCACACTGTTTATGACCGAAACTCAATTGAAGAAACTAGTAAACGAAGCCGTATCGCTTCATCGCGCCCTCACCACCTACAGCGAACGCCTAAAAGCGCTGAAGGCTGATCTGATTCGTGAAGCTCAACGTCACAAGGAAGACTTCACGATTACTGACGGAGGCGGTTCGCGCTGGACCGCTTGCGGGACCGACGGTTGCATCGCGCGCGTCAATTTTCCCGTGCACGCCCTCGTGCCGCTTATCAACACCGAGGACGAGACCTTCGACAAGATTCTCGCCCTCGCCGGCGAATCTCTCGACGAACTTTTCGAGTCGCGCCATTACTTGAAGCCCATCGCGGATTTTCGTGATGAAGTTGCGGCTGCGTTGCCGAGACGCGCAGCGACCCAACTCATCGAGCTTTGCCAGGTCGACTGTTCGCCACGTGTGAGCTTTGAAACCGCGGAGACGAAAACCAAAGAGCACTGAGGGGGACGCGGGAAATGCGCTACAAGAACAACATTGGCCCTCAAGTACGGCACCGACGCTACGCTCTCGGCTGGTCACAGTCGATTCTGGCCGCGAAATTGCAGATCGCTGGGTTCGACATCAGCCGCAGCGGTGTCTCGAAAATCGAAGCGCGCCTTTCGTATGTGGATGACAAGACGCTTCTCTATTTAGCAGAAGTGCTAAAAGTACAGTTACAGGAACTCTTTCCGACCCGACCACCTGGCAATCGAATCTACGATTTTATCGAGAAACTTGAAACGACGCGATTCTGATATGCACGTTTTCGCAACTGTCTATGCAACGGGCGCGTAAGCGCTGCTCCATTTCTTCGCCGCCGATCTCCCCAAAATGCTACAGTGAAAGTGCTACAGTGCGATCGGGTGCTCATCGGTGATTCGCCGCAAGTCCCTCGTATATCGGTGACTTGTAATGGTGCGCGGTAGAGGTTTCGAACCTCTGACCCCTACCGTGTCAAGGTAGTGCTCTACCACTGAGCTAACCGCGCATGGAAGTTAGGAGTGATAACTGATCGGTGATGAGTAATCAGTCAAGACCAAGGGACCAATCACGGTCACTGGTCACAGATCATATCGATACTGGACAACCAGAACACCTCAGACGAACATTTCGCTCTCCGTGAGCACACTTTTTTTCAAGCGTTTTCTGAAGCGTCCGTTCCAAATCGCGTCGATTGTACCCAGTTCTAAGGCGATGGTGGAACGTGTCGCAAGCAAAATGGATTTCACCGAGCCGCGCGTGATCGCGGAGTACGGCCCTGGCGAAGGCGTGCACTCGCGCGAGATCGCGCGACGGATGACTGCGGATTCGCATTTGCTTCTGTTTGAACTCGACGCGGCGCTGGCAAGAGCACTGGAGCGGCAATTTACAGCCGATCGGCGCGTGCATGTAATTCACGGCGATGCGGCCTCGTTGCCGTACGAGCTGAAACGCCGCGGGTTCGCTTCGTGCGATTATATTCTCTCCGGCATTCCGTTCAGCATTCTCAAAATCGAGAAGAAACGCGCACTGCTGCGAAAGACGTACGATGCGCTTAAGCCGGATGGCAAGTTCATCATTTACCAGGTCACCAATGAGTTGAGGCAGCACGCCACCGTTTTCCAGCGCGCCAAATCGGAATATTTTCTGCAAAATATACCGCCAATGTTTATCACGGTGTTTCACAAAACACCGTCAGCACAGGGCGGCGGACGCACGCCTACGAAAAGCCGTTCGCGCCTCGCCGGCGTCGGCGCAGAGCGTTCGGCATGACGGAAAAACCGACGCGAATCGAAAAAGATTCGATGGGCGAGATGACCGTGCCCGCCCATGCTCTCCACGGTGCGTCCACACATCGCGCGGTCTTGAATTTTCCGGTAAGCGGTTACCGATTTCCTCGGCCATTCATTCGCGCGTTGGGTCTAATCAAGTGGGCGGCGGCGAAGGCAAACCAGGAGTTAGGTTTGCTCGACGCCACCCGAGCAGCGGCGATCGAACAGGCGGCCGAAGAAGTCGCCGAAGGAAAACTCGACGACCATTTTCCGCTCGATATTTTTCAGACCGGCTCAGGCACGAGCACCAACACCAACGCGAACGAAGTGATCGCGAACCGGGCGGCGCATCTGGCAGGGAAGTCGATCGGATCGCACGACCCTGTTCATCCCAACGATCACGTCAACATGGGGCAATCGAGCAACGACGTGATTCCCTCGGCGATTCACATTAGCGCCGCCGAGGAATTGAAGAACCATTTGATTCCGGCCCTGGAAAAATTGCACGGCGCGCTCGAAGCCAAGGCCAAAGAATTCTGGCACGTCATAAAGATTGGGCGCACGCATTTGATGGACGCGACGCCGGTGCGACTCGGACAGGAATTCTCCGGCTACGCGCAGCAGGTCGCGTATGCGAATGCGCGCGCGGAGAAAGCGATGGAAGCTTTGCGCGAGGTTGCGCTCGGCGGGACCGCTGTCGGCACTGGTTTGAATCGCCATATCGATTTTCCCAAGAAAGTGCTGCACCACGTCGAGCAGCGCACCGGGATAGCATTCTACGAGGCGAAAAATCATTTCGAAGCCCAAGGCGGCAAGGACGCAGTTGTAGAGGCGAGCGGCCACTTGAAAACTATCGCCGTAACTCTCTTCAAAATTGCGAACGATATTCGGTGGCTCGGAAGCGGGCCGCGGTGCGGCATCGGCGAAATTCAACTACCTGCCACGCAACCAGGCAGTTCGATCATGCCGGGAAAAGTAAACCCTGTGATCGCCGAATCGCTCATGATGGTGTGCGCACAAGTAATCGGCAACGACGTGACAATCACCTGGGCAGGCGCAAACGGAAACTTCGAGCTAAACGTGATGATGCCGGTGATGGCGCACGACATCTTGGAATCCATCCGGTTGCTGGGGAACGTCGTGGATATTTTCACCGATAAATGCGTACGAGGCATCGTGGCGAACGAGGAGCGCTGTCGTGAACTGGTGGAGCTTTCGATGGCCATGGTAACCAGCCTCTCGCCAAAGATCGGTTACGATCGCGCGGCGGAAATTGCCAAGGAGAGCGCCAAGACCGGACGAACGGTTCGCGAGATTGCACGAGGAAAAAAGATCTTGCCCGAAGACGAACTCGAGCGCGCACTGGATCCGATCAAAATGACCGAGCCGGACGGAACCGGCGGGGAGTAATTGCTTCGGTGGTTGCCAAACTCGAAGGGCCGCAGTTTTCGGGCGGCGCGAACATCGCGATCAAGTGCCCTAGCCACACGTACGAGCAGACCGTTGCCTTCTATCGCGACACGTTAGGGCTGCCCTTGATCGAGGAGGAAAAGGACGGCTGCATTTTTCAATTCGGCCCTAATCGGCTTTGGATTGATAGCGTGCCGAACCTGAGTCATCCCGATATCTGGCTGGAATTGGAGACGAACGACACCGAAGCGGCCGCGTCATTTTTAAAAATTCACGGCGTCTCGCGCCGCGACGAAGTCGAGCAGTTGCGCGAAGATTTCAACGGCTTCTTCATCTCCGCTCCGAACGGTGTGATCCATCTGGTTGTGGGCCCGGAGGAAGTGTAACTCGAAGCGCGACATCACAGGCCCCAGATCTGTCATTCTGAGCGAAGCGAAACATCTCTGATTTCAGGTTTGCGTAGATGAGCGTCAGGAAAATAAATCAGAGATGCTTCGCTTCGCTCAGAATGACAATCCGGCTCTATGCTTCAGTGGCTTTATGATGCGCACCGCCACTCCATCGTCCGATCCATGTGCTCCAGCCGTAAAATCCCAACGGATCCAATAACCCCTCCGCCACTAATGCATCCACGTCTGCACGGCTTGGCGTAATCTTTTCGTTGGCATCTGCGCCGTATATGTCGTCGATCACCATCCAGCTTCCCTCGGCAAATTTGTCGCGGTAACAGTCGACGTCTCTGCGTTTGGCAGCATCGGCATCGAGGATTAACAGCCCGATTTGATCCGAACCGAGCGCTTGACGGACAGCCGACATCGTTTCCGGCTTAAACGACTTTCCCTTGACCAATGTGACCATGTTCGCCAGGCGCTCCCTGGCGAGATTGCGTTCCAAGTCCCGCAAGATGTTGCGAGTGCCGAGCCTTTTGTGTTTCACGCTGCCGCCGGGTTCGACTGAGATCAGTTTCTTCTTCTTACCTGAATCGCGGACGCCTAACGCTGCGGCAATTGTTGCTCCTCCAACAAACGCGCCGATCTCGAGAATCGCGCCGGAGCAAAGCTTCGCGAAGTGATAAACCAAAATCAACACGTCCACGTGGAGCATGGAGTATTTGTCGCGGATGTTCATTAGCTCGGAATGAATTGGCTCGTGACGGTACGCCATCACCCTGTGCATCAGATCCAGGCAGTCGTTGCAGCTAGCGGCCTGTGTGATCGGCTCTCCGGGATTCACGGCTTCCGTTTGCTGTGAGGATTTCGAGATGCCGCGGGTGAACGCGTTGGGGCGGCTGTCGTGCCGGGCGACGTGGTCTCAGCCGGGGTTGAAACGCGAAATGCGAAGGTTGGCGACGGTGACGGAGAAGGTGTTCCCGACGCAGTTGACGAAGGAGACGGCGAAGGACTCGAGCTCGGGCTGGGAGTCGGGGAAGGGATGATGTTTTCCCAACGATGCAACGGCACGCTCGCACCGCCGATCTCTTTTACCAGCGTTTCGCATCGCGTCTGGATTTTGTCCAAGTCAGGCGGACCAAATGGCTTCTCAGCCGTCCCGGGGAAAATGATGTAACTCACCTTCAGATCGCTCACCGGCCGATTGTACGCTGTTGCTAGCGCGTTGAGTTCTTTTGCGATGCGCAGCGACGCCTCGCCAACTTTGTCATTGGGACCGACGTCTCCGACGATGGCTGGATAAATCGCATCGCCGAAAACCACAAGCGCGTAATCGCCCACTTTAACCGGATCGGGGCCACGGGTGAACGCGCCCGGCACCACGATGAACGGATCGGTCGCGCCGATTAGAAAACTAAACTTTTTCAGCGTGCCAATCTCCGCGCGCAATTCCGCGATCGCCTTGCGCAGGTCCTGTTTGCGTGCGGGGGCGGTACTTGCCAACGCGTACTCGTCTTCCGCGCGTTTTAATCGCTGTTCAGTCTCGGAGAGATATGGGTTGGGCGCGTCCGTTTTCTTTTCCCAACGATAACTGGTGGCCGGTTTGAAATTTGCCGGGGCACCAGTCCCGGCAGGCAGGCGATCGGAATCGGAGCCGTCGGCGTCCACATCCATGTCCGCCTGGAGGAGGAGCGCCTTTCGATGAGATTCGGGATGCTGAAGCTGTAGAACCGTCTCGCAATCGAAAAAGTTATGCCGCGACAAGAGCAGATCGAGACGGCCGAGATTCTCGCGCAGCATTCTGACCTTTGTGTCGTAAAGCTGCGTGAATAGGGGCGAAACTGAATCAGCTGAAAACATCGAGGTCAAACCGGGCAAAAGCGTTGGCAGTTGGGGACTGACCTTCGCCAGTTCCTCGATGGTCTTGTTCGGCGAAGGCACGTGCGCCACCAGCTTGAGATCCAGTACGTAACTTTCAGGTTGGGTGCGTTCGGTTGCAGCATCGGCGGCGGGAGTCGTCTCAACCGTGGAGTGAACTGTGATGCCGTTGAACAGTTTTGCGGTGTCCAACTTTCCCTTGATCACCGGCGGATGGGTTGCCGTCGGTTCCGGCGTTGGCGATCCGGATATCTCGATGGGCGCGACGCGTTGCAATCGCTCAAGCGAGATCCAGCGATAGACAATCGCGCCGAAAATCGCGGCGAATAGAACCAGAACCAGCCGTCGCCACGTACGAAGGCGAATTTTTCCCACGCGATTACTTTCGCACCCAGGCGACGATGGCTGCAACAATCCCGATCACGCTCAGCACTGACATCATGCCAGCAGGCATAATTCTGCCGGTGCGAAAGAATTTGGGCACGAACTGCCCAGCCAGCAAAACCGAGATGATGAGCGCCGTCGCTAATCCGGCGACGCGGTGTTCAGGCAAGACAAATGCCGCTACGAGCAGCAAAATCCCTGTGATTGCCCCGGCAATGATCGATGCCGTGCTGCCAGCCTTTACGTAACCGACAATACCGCCGGCGATCGTGAGCAGGCCAAAAATAATGAAATAAATCTTCGCCGCTTCCATTTGGAACGCGCCACTTGGTAAGCCAACTGGACGCCGCTGTCCAGCATTGCTGTAGCGGAGCGCATTAACGCGACGAAATTGCCGCGATCTGCCAGCGGGATCACCGATCCCGGCTACAGGGCGCGCACGCTCGCATCATTGTAGAATTCGATCTGTCGCCCGCCGAGGCGGCGGATAATGCCCCAGCCATGGTTCTTTGCAAATTCACGCAATTCGTCTTCCGAAATGTCCCTGAGAACCCGCAACTCCGCAGGCTGGGTGACGACATACTCGGAACTTATCGAAAGTCTCTCCCCGATTTTGGCGGCGAGAGCTGGCAAATCGTTGTTCATCTGTTGCGGTCTAGCGATTGACCGTGCGATCCGCGTTCGAAATCTTTTTCTTCAACGGCAGCGGTGGCGGCCGCTTTGGCTTACGATTCAGTCTTGCCCCTAGTGCTTGAACAGCTTTGCGGCCGAGCGAAGGGCCACGCGTGGTTGGTTTCTCCATATTGATCTTGCTCGTTGTAGAGGCGTTTGTCGCAGCGCATACGTATCAGATTCACCCCTGGGGACAAGCGCCGACACACAATTTCGGCCCACTGGCGCGGTGCTTTTCCTTGGCTAAACTTTGTCGATGTTTTCGGAGACGATCGAGTTACGCGGTCACATCATCGATTCGCTCATCTTGCCAAAGGTGCTCGACCAAATTTTAACCCACGGCGCTAATTTTAAGATAGGCGAGATCACGATCGGCCAAAAGCGTGCAGACCAAAGCTTTGCGCGCATCCAGGTCTCGGCGGAGACGAGCGACGCGCTGGATGAATTAATTCTGCGACTCCGACAGCACGGCGCTGAAGTCGCCATACGCACAGACGCACAGCTAGCTCCGTCTCCGGGAGACGGCGTTTTCCCGCCCGAGTTCTACGTGATGACGAACCAGCAAACCTTCGTCCGCGTTGACGGCAATGAGATCGAGGTGCGGCCTACCATGATGGACACCGCAATCGCAGTGGACCGAAAAGGACGCGCGGCGCGAGCCGTTAAATTCTTCGACGTTCATAAAGGCGACGAAATCGTCATTGGCCACCAGGGTGTGCGCGTGGTGCCTGTGCAGCGCGCGACGTCGCGTACGGATATTTTTCAATTTATCAACACGATCATCGATGCTGATGAACCGAAATCGGCCATTATTCGTGAATTGGCTGAGGAACTGCGACGCGCTCGCAAGGCGAAAAGCAAAATCGCGGTTGTGGCCGGCCCAGCGATCGTTCGGACCGGCGCCGGCCAGCATTTGGTGCGCCTTATCGAGGCAGGTTATGTCGATCGACTTTTCGCCGGAAATCCATTTGCCGGTTACGACGTGGAACGAGCGTTATTCGGCACTTCCTTGGGCATTAGCCTCGACCTGGCGTTCGCGCGCGGCGGACGCGAGAACGTGATGCGCGCGATCAATGCGATTCGTCAAGCCGGTAGCGTTGCCGCAGCTGTTGAGAAAAATCTCCTGACCAGCGGGATCATGCACGCCTGCGTCCGTAACAATGTCGATGTAGTACTCACCGGCTCGATTCGGGATGAGGGATCGATTCCCGGCGCAACAACAGACGCGATCGAGGGCCAAAAAGTGTTGCGCGAAAAACTTTCGGACGTGACGCACGCGTTGCTGCTGGCGACCATCCGGCATTCGCTTGCGGCGGTGAGCATGCTCCCGCCCACCGTGAAAATCGTATCCGTCGATATCGATGCCTCGGCGGTCGAGCGAGTCGTCGAACAACAGCCGCTGCAGTCAATCGGCATGATCACGGACGTAGAACCATTTCTTCGGGAACTCGTCGATTGCCTCACAACATCATAATGTCAGTCTGAGCGAAGCGAAGAATCTCGGATCAATTTGCTAGCGGTGCCCGACAAACATAGATCAGAGATGTTTCGCTTCGCTCAACATGACAGCGCTAGTTTGAGATGAATTCTAGTGAATCCAACACTGGCAAGTAGATTCACAATCCTATGCGCGAGCTGCTTCTTTGTCCGCCGGATTACTACGGCATAGAGTACGAGATCAATCCGTGGATGAGCGTCGCCCACGGCGCCGACGCGGCGATCGTGCAAGAGCAGTGGAAGCAACTGCACGCGACGCTTTCCAAATTGAATTGCAAGGTTCATCTGATTGCGCCACAGCCGCGACTGCCAGACATGGTCTTTACCGCCAATGCCGGGCTGACGGTTGGCCGCAAATTCATTCCCAGCAATTTCCGCCACAAAGAACGCGCCGGAGAACAACCGTTTTTCGCCAAATGGATGGAGCAACACGGCTATGAAGTCGATTGGCTGCCGGAAAAACTTTACTTCGAAGGCGAAGGCGATGCGCTCTTCGGCAAGGACGTGCTCTTTTGCGGTTACAAATTTCGTTCCGACATCCAATCGCACCGCGCCATCGCAGAAATGCTCAGTTGCCTTGCTATCTCGGTGGAGCTGGTTGATCCGCGTTTTTACCACCTTGATACCTGCTTTTGTCCGTTGCCGGACGGCGGTGGGTTTTGGTTTCCAGATGCCTTCGATGAATACGGGCAACGCGCAATCCGGGAGCACGTGACCGATTTGATCGATGTCGCACCGGAAGAAGCAATGCACTTTTCATGTAACGCCGTCGTGATCGACCGCGACATCGTTTTGCCCGAAGGCGCGCCACAGCTCGCAACGAAGTTACAAGAGCGCGGCTACCGCTGCCACCAGTTGCCAATGACCGAATTCATCAAAGCTGGTGGCGCCTGCAAATGTCTCACCATGTTTATGCCACAAAGAGAGAAGGCTTGAGCCAGGGACAGACCGCCCCTCCGTGAAGCTTCGGCGCGCACGGCAAATCGCGCCTTACCTTTCGGATTTTGCACGAAGCGCGTTTTCAATTTTCCCAACCGGCAAGCAATTGATCACGTCGTCTTTGGTGAGCCAGCCTTTGCGCGCGATACCGATTCCAAACCACAAATCTTGCAGTCGTTCCGTGCGGTGAGCATCAGGATTGACCACGCATTTGACGCCCTTTTGTTTGGCTAATGGCCACCACCGCCAATCGAGGTCGAGCCGCTTGGGCGCAGCGTTGAGTTCGACCCATGTACCGGTGCGCGATGCCGCGTCGAGCACCGCCGGAATATCGATTTGGTACGGGTCGCGTTTCAGAAGCAATCGGCCGGTCGGATGCGCGAGCATCGTGACGAACGGATTTTCCAGCGAGCGAATCACACGCTGGGTCATCTCGGCTTCGCTCAAATTGAACGCGGAGTGGACTGACGCCACAACGTAGTCGAGTTGCGATAGCACTTCATCGGGAAAGTCGAGCGAGCCGTCGCGCAAGATGTCGCATTCAACTCCGGCAAATAAACGAAACCCGTCGAATGTCTTGTTCAGCTTCCGAATCGCGGCGACCTGGTCGAGCAACTTTTCCGCGGCAATCCCGTGCCCTTGCACGGAGCTGCGGCTGTGATCGGCGATCCCGAGATACTCCAGCCCGAGTTCGCGGGCGGCTTCGGCCATTTCTTCGAGTGTGTTGTGGCCGTCGCTCGCGACGGTATGGCAATGAAACGTGCCGCGCAGATTTTCCTTCTCGATGAGTTTTGGCAGGGAATGCTGTTCGGCCGCTTCGAATTCGCCGCAGTTTTCCCGTAGCTCCGGCGGAATGAAATCGAGATCGACGGCGCGATACAAATCGGCTTCGTCCCGCACACTCGGAATTTTGCTTGGTGACTTTTTCTTCTTCGCTTTCGGATCTATAGGAAGCAGCGCGAGCCGGTATTCGTTCAGCGTCCAGTCTCGCTGAAGCGCGCGACTGCGTAGCTCGATATTGTGTTCCTTGTTCCCGGTGAAATACGCGAGCGCAAACGGATACTCCGCGGTGCTCACCACTCGCAGATCGCACAGCACTCCTGAACGAAGTCGCACACTCGATTTCGTCGGTCCGCGCGCGATGATTGATTCGACGAGCGGATGCGAAACAAAGAACGCCATGATCGCTTCGGGCTTTTTTGTCGCC
Organism: Candidatus Udaeobacter sp.; assembly: GCA_049791915.1. Classification (GTDB taxonomy): domain Bacteria; phylum Verrucomicrobiota; class Verrucomicrobiia; order Chthoniobacterales; family UBA10450; genus Udaeobacter. The sequence goes on along the minus strand of JBARAJ010000252.1, from coordinate 7,310 downwards.
ACCAAGAAATCCAAATCATGCACGATTTCCTTTCGGCGCCGATAGCTTCCGGCAATATCAACTTGCAAAGCTGCTTCGTGCGCAGCCAGATCTGATCGCAGCGTTTCCGCCTCAGCTGCAACCTGGCCAAATTGAAATGAACCAGCGTGCGAAGCGCGTCTGGCGATGGCGTCACAAATCTTTTGCTGTGTTGTTTCGCCAAAGCCCGGCAACTCCTCGACACGCCCCTCTTCGCATGCCTTTTGCAATTGCGCGATCGAACTGACTCCAAGCCTGTCGTGGAGTGCCTTGATCTTTTTCGCGCCAAGTCCGGGCAAGGAAAATAATTCAAGAATTCCGGCCGGAAATTCGGCGCTTAGCTCCTGGAAATATTTAAGCGACCCGGTCTCGGCCAGCTCCTTAATCTTCACAGCAATGCTTTTTCCAATTCCCGGAATTTTCGCGACGGCTTCTTCATCCTGAAAGCTCGACACATTCGCGCCAAACGTTTCGATCGCGCGCGCTGCATTAGTGTATGCCCGGATCTTGAACGGATTTTCGGCTTTCAACTCCAGCAGCGTCGCGATCTGCTCCAGAACGCCGGCGATTTCCTCCTTGGTCATTAACAAAACCGTTAACCCAGATTGCCGCGTCGTCGATAGTCAAGCCATGCACCGCTTGACTGTGCCACGGCAAGAGCGGCACGTGCATCGCCAAAAAATGAAAACGCTTAGGCCGAGAGGCAGCCGGTCTCAGGGAGCGACCAAGCTCCAGCCGGCCGGAAGAGTCGGGCCGTACGCCCCTGTGGTATGAACATTGTTGTTCATATACCAAATCACTGTGGCGCGTGTAGTCGCGTTGAACAGCAAAAAGTCCGGGTGCCCATCCCCGTTAAAATCCGCGGCGCCCGCTACGACCCATCCCGCTGGCAGTACGGGGCCCGTGGCCCCGGCGACATGAACATTGTTGTTCATATACCAAATCACTGTGGCGCGCGTAGTCGCGTTGAACAGCAGAAAGTCCGGGTGCCCATCCCCGTTAAAATCCGCAACCCCTACCACGCTCCAGCCCGCAGGGAGTGTGGGCCCAATCGCTGCGCCGATGAGAACGTTATTATTAAGATACTCTATGCCAGTCTGCTGCGTGCTGGAGTTGCAAAGAACGTAGTCTGGGTGACCGTCGTTGTTAAAGTCGTCTGTTACGCCTGCGGGTGGCGCATTCTCCAAATCGTAGCCGATGACATCGAGATTGATGCCTTCCGGCGACGTAGCGGCGATGTCGGAAGATTGTCCCGTGCACGAAAAGGCATTCTGCACGTAAGGATGCGCCTGCGGACAGGGGGCACTCAGCCAATCACCGAAATCGCCGTCGGAGTCCTGATTGAAACCGACGATGTTTGTGACCCCGCCGTTGATCGAAAAGTAACGCGTTCCAGAAGAAGTGATATTTCTATGACCAGCAGATGACCAACTAAAGAGATCCTGCGGACGAAGATCGCTGCTGTTATCGCCGATGCGCGAACCGAGGCCAATAACCTCATCGATCTCATGTTCGGTTACCCGTTGTGCGTCGAAGCTGTTCCCGTTGACTGGCCGGCTGAACTGAAACGGCTTGGACGAATTCAATGTAACGATCCCATCGTACGGTCCGCCCTGTCCAACCGAGCCGTTTGCGAACATCGCTGGCGGCGTATTCAATCCGACTGCTCGACCATTTGCGCTTGCCGGCCTGATATTTGTGGACAATGCATTTCCCGGCAAGCTGCCGTTCGCGATATTGTCGTTGCTGGTTCGGGCATCCGCTCTCAAGGCGCTGATGTAAGTATTCCACGGAATATTGATGTAAAGGGTGGTATCGCTCTGCGAGACAAGTCCGTGCGACAAAGGAGTGCCATCGGGCCCGGTGGTTGCGTAGCGGAACCGGATTTGGATCGTGATCGGATCGCTGAACAAGGACTCGTAAATTGCAATAGCACGGTTAATCATCGCCTGAATGGCGGCTGCGTTTGGATTGCCCGTAATGGAACTGTCGAACGTGGGATGAATCGTCAGGCCGGTAGTAGGCTCAGTCGTGATCGCGATCGTTTCCGAATAGCCTGTTGGTGCGGTGGCTCCGTAAGCGCGAACCCGGTAGTAGTACGTCGTACCCCGGCTCAACCCGGTCACTACTCGCCCGGTCACGCCACCAACGTCGAGGCCGTAATACCCATCGATAAAGCTGTCAAATGAGCTGCTCTGGGAGACATCCAGCGAGTATCCCTTCGCGCCCGGGACGCTGGGCCAGGTTGCCATAAAACTGCTTCGCGTGGGCGGCGGCGGCGAAACCGTTTCATTTTCCGATGGAAATTCGTTCGTGTTTGGAAGCTCCAATGAGGTCTGTGATTCCGCGCGGGTGCCATGCCTGAACGTTCCAGTTTCGAACTGAGATGCGGCCGGCGCGGACGTCTGGGCTGACACCCTGTGATCGCCTGCGACGGCAGCCAGTCCCAGGACGACGCCAACAAAAGCAGAAATTCTTATGTAAGATACGTGTCGCATTCCGCCTCAAAGAGGGTCGCCAACTCTAGTTAGACATTCTTACTGCACAAGTCGAAAAATGAGAGGTATCCCGGCTTCCTGCAATTTGCACCCTATGTCTCGTCACATCCGCCCGCGGCGCTGATAGAATTTGAAGCGGTCGACAATCGACTCGACGTATCTACGCGTTGCGGGGAAATCGATCTTTTCCAAAAACTGCCGTTCCGGTATCTCGGCAACGCCGTTTCCACCGCTCCAACGGCGGGCGCGAGTGGCGCCGGCGTTGTATTCAGCCAACGCGAAAGGAGTTGGATCGGATTGATGGTTCCAGTGTTCCATTGCCCGATGCAGATACCAGGTGCCCGCCTCCAGATTTGTCTTTGGTTCGAAAAGTTGGTCCGGATTGAAACTGGTCACCTTATTTTCCCGCGCCCACTCGTTGGCCGCTACTTCGCTCACCTGCATGAGGCCGCGCTCTCCATGAGTGCCACGCTTTGTTGAATCGAAACGGCTCTCACGCCAGACGACAGCTTTCACCAGCATCGGATCGAGATGATGTTCTAATGCAACACTGCGTATAAGCCGGTCGTACTGATGAAACCGGGCCGGGCTCATCCATTCGTAAAATGCGTACAGCGGATCCCCCGACTTCGCTGCGACATAAGCAAAGGCCGCAGCGATTGCCAGCAATACGCAGAGAATCAATTTGAAAAGGATTTGTATCATTTAACTCATGCTACAATAGCCGATTACGAAGTTAGGGCACGAGCACGAGCATGAATCAAGACCATGAGACGCGCTATGTTCGCGTCATCGTTGATCGGGCAATTCATCGCGAGCTCGATTATTCGCTGCCGGAAAATTTAGCGGAGCGCGTCGGGGTCGGGTCGCGGGTGCGGGTGCCGTTCAGGGATAAATCGGCACTAGCAACAGTCGTTGCCATCCCCGAGCAAAGCGAAGCCAAAGGCATCCGGCCAATCGAAGCGATCATCGGAGATGCGCCGGTCTTGAGCGAGCAGTTGCTCGAATTGGCGCGGTGGATCGGCACTTATTATTGCTGCCCGATCGAAACAGTGATGCGCAGTATGCTTCCGCAAGTGATCCGGCGCGCTGAAGTCGGCTGGAAAAAACAGCTTTTCGTGCAACCCACGCGCAACATCGACCAAGGCGAAATCGAAAAACTGCGAAGACGCGCGCCGAGGCAGGCAGAACTATTGGAAGCAATCGCGAAGCTCGAAAAGCCGGTTCGCGCCACGGAGCTCCTGCGGCAAACCTCGCTTGATAACCAGACGTTGCGCGCGCTGGCAAAGCGCGGTCTCGCCGAATTGCGCGAAGAAGCTGTGGTGCGCGACCCTCATGGCGACGAACAGTTCATCGCAACGTCGAATCTCGTTCTGAACGAGGAGCAAACGCACGCATTAAACGAACTCGGCCAAGCACTCGAGGCACCTGAAAACGCGCGTCCGATCTTGCTCCATGGCGTCACGGGTTCCGGCAAAACCGAAATTTATCTGCAGGCCATTCGCGCGGCGCTTGATTGCGGACGCACCGCAATTGTTCTCGTCCCCGAAATCTCGCTTACGCCGCAAACGGTGGAACGCTTCAAAGGCCGCTTCGCCGAAGCGCAGGACGCCGTCGCTGTCTTGCACAGTCACTTGTCCGAGGGCGAACGCCACGACGAATGGCACAAGATTCATTCCAGCCGCGCCCGGATTGTGATCGGCGCGCGCAGCGCGGTGTTCGCGCCTCTGAAGAACCTCGGACTCATCGTTGTCGATGAAGAACACGAAACAACTTACAAACAGGAGGAAGCGCCGCGATATCACGCCCGCGATGTCGCAGTCGTGCGGGCGAAGATCGAAAAATGCGTCGTCGTTTTAGGCAGCGCCACGCCGTCGCTCGAGAGTTATCACAATGCGTCGATCGGAAAGTACCGGCTCGTTACGCTCACGCAGCGTATCGATCAAAAGCAGATGCCGCTCATGCGTGTTGTCGATCTGCGCCAGGAACGACGAAAGGGAAAGAAAGCCGCGATTCTGTCCGAAAAATTGTCGCAAGCCATTGCCGATCGTCTCGAAAAACGAGAGCAGACGATTTTGTTTTTGAACCGGCGTGGTTTTTCCACATCGCTGCTGTGCAGCAATTGCGGTGAAGCGCGCAATTGTCCGAATTGCAGTGTCGCGCTCACGTTTCATCAACATTTTCCCCAAGGCGGATCGGCTTCTCTGAAGACGATGCCCGGACGGTTGAGCTGTCATTTGTGCGGGCACACCGCCGCTGTTCCAAAAAAATGTCCCGCGTGCGGACAAGACGCGTTGATTTATCACGGCTTCGGCACTGAGAAAGTGGAATCAACAGTCGCCCAAATTTTCCCCAAAGCCGTGGTGCGCCGCATGGACGCCGATTCGATGACCCGCAAGGAAGCGTATCGCGAAACGTTGCGGAATTTTCGAACAGGCAAGATCGATATTCTAGTCGGCACGCAAATGATCGCGAAAGGTCTGCATTTCCCGAACGTAACTCTTGTCGGTATCATCAATGCCGATCTCGCCCTGCATATTCCCGATTTCCGCGCCGGCGAACGCACTTTCCAACTTCTTACGCAGGTGGCCGGACGCGCTGGTCGCGGCGAGACACACGGCGAAGTTTTCGTGCAAACTTACACGCCGTTCAGTCCCTCGATTCAGTTTGCGCGCCACCATGATTTCACCGGCTATTTCCAGCAGGAGCTCGAGTTCCGCGAACGCTGCGATTTCCCGCCATTCAAACATGCGGTCCTGATTACCATGCGTTCTGCTCACGAAGGCCGCGCCAAACTTTCGGCCGAAACCTTGAAGCGTCGCTTAAGCGAAGCGTTGCCCGAAGAATTCATTTTGGGCGATGCAACGCCCGCGCCATTGGAAAAACTACAAGGCCAATTCCGTTTCCACATTTTGCTTCGCGGCGAAGCCATCATACGCCTGAGTCGCCTTGTGCGTGAGACCATCGATAAACTTCCATTCCCCGAAGACGTGACCGTCACGGTCGACGTTGATCCATATCAGTTGCTGTAATCCGGGGATCGCTCGCGGCTAGCTCGCCCGCCTTACGGCACGATCGCAAATACACGAGCGGGAAAACCGGAGCCGCCTTTCGGTTTGGGAAAACTGACCACGACCAGCGCGCCGGCTTCGGGAACCTGATCAAGATTCGTGAGCAGCTCGATTTGATAATGGTTCGTGCTCAGGATGTAAGTCTCCAGCGAGTAATCGTCTTTGCTCGCGGCAAGCCCCGGGTCGGTATCGGTTGTTTCGTGGCCCGACGCAGTGATCTTGCGATCCTCGTAGAGATATTTCAGCGCGGGGAGGCTCCAGCCAGGATAATGCGCGACGCCGTTTGCATCTTTGTTTTCCATCTTTACAGCATCAGGCCAACGCTTCGACCAATCCGTGCGCATCGCCACGAAAGCGCCCACGGGAATTTGGCCATGATCTTTCTCCCACTTTTTCACGCGGTCGAGTGAGAGGGTGTAATCAGGATTTGTCGCCGCTTCCTCATGCACATCGATAACGACCAGCGGCAGGAGCATTTCTTTCGGGTCGATCTGGTCAACAGTGCGCAGGCCTTTAATGAAATGTGCCGGCGGATCTACGTGCGTGCCCCATTGGCCGACGTGCGTGAAGAGTTCCGAGAAAAACCCGGAGCCCATCGTGTCAGGACGCTTGTCGTACCAGTAAATTGTCTTGCGCGTTTCATCCGGAAAACCAGGCCAGCGCGGAATTCCCGGCGCAAACGCGTGCGTAAGGTCGACGTATTTCTTCGACGCGAGCACCTTCTGGATTTTCCAAAGTTGGCGGGAGTCTTTGTCAGACGGCGATCGATTGGACTCGGCATCCGTCGCGGCAGACGCACTACAGAGCAAACCAAGGAAACCCGAAATCAGTAAGGCGTGCAAAAATCTGTGCATGCCGACTTTGTTAAAGCATCTCCTAGCAATCCGCTAATAAGTTTGAATAACCTTGAATAACCGCCGGTATCTTACGACAACGAACGTTTGTCGTTGCGGCGCACAGATATTATCAACAGCTCATTTGCACCCAAATTTGCGAGGGCAACCGCCGAGACAGATCCTTGTTATTCACGCCGTTAAGAAGATGAAATTATCTAAAGGAAACATTCAAATCATCTTCTTGTGGTGTGAAGAACTTTCTCGATAACGGATGAAACAGTTTCGTGTTCTCGATCCAAATCTTCCCGATCGCGGCGCAGGCGGTCTTTGCGCATTGGCCGTCATGACCAAAGCGCCACAAGCCGGCCGAGTGAAAACGCGATTGGTTCCACCGCTAACACCGGAGGAAGCAGCGGAACTAAACAAGTGTTTCCTACGCGACACAGTGGCTGCGATTTCGAGCGCCTGTAGCCGTCGCCCTGTGGGCGACGCAAGCAAGATGCAATTCGAACACGCCGGCGCTTCGCACAGCGAAGCGGCTACAGTCGCGTGCGGAATTGCCGTTTACACGCCCGTCGGCGCTGAGTCGGCCTATACGGATATTCTTCCGGCCGATTTTAGCTTGTTGCCGCAACGCGGCGACAAATTCGGCGAGCGCCTCTATTTAGCGGTCGAGGATTTGTTCAAGTGCGGTTTTGACTCGGTGTGTCTGATCGATTCGGACAGCCCGACTGTGCCCACGGAAAACTTTGAACAAGCTGTTGAACTGCTAAGCACGACCGAGGATCGCGTTGTGCTCGGTCCGAGCGACGACGGAGGGTATTACTTGATTGGAGTGAAGAAACCGCACCGGCACTTGTTCGAGCAAATCGATTGGAGCACCGAAC
>JBARAJ010000251.1:0-2920 GCA_049791915.1 Candidatus Udaeobacter sp. | reverse complement strand
CCCTTCTGCACCCCGTAATCGGCGACGGGCCAGACATCCGGCCGACCGAGGTCAAACAGCAGAAGCATCTCCACAGTCCAGCGACCTATACCGCGCACTTGCGTAAGGCGCGTGATGATTTCGTCATCGCTCATTCGCGCAAGAGCGCGCCCGGATGGTACGGTGCCGTCGAGCGTCTTCGACGCGAGATCTTTTATTGCCGCGGTTTTGGCGCGCGAGAGACCGGCACCGCGAAGTTTCTCATCCGGTGTGGCGAGAACTTTCGCGGGGTCGAGCCATTTTGTTTTTGGATAAAGCGCGCGGACCCGACCCCAGATTGTTGCTGCCGCTTTCCCGCTTAGTTGCTGGTAAGCGATGGACTCCGCCAGCGCATCGAACGGGCGGATCGAGACAGCCGGCGTGATTTCATATCGCCGCGATCGTCTGATTAGCTCCGCCATATGCGGGTGACTTTTTGAAATGTGCCGATGCGCGTGATCGTGATTCATGACGCGAATCATAGATAAAATGACGAATGACGAAAATCCAAGGAGTGACGGCTGGGAAGCCGTCACTCCTTAAAACGGCGTTTCTCTTGATAGACCAACGGTTTTCGATTTGGTGACCTCCATGGACACGCAACTTACTTGGTACGGTCAGTCGGCTTTCAAGATTGTGACCCCGAGCGGAAAAGTTCTGCTCGTCGATCCGTGGCTCTCGAATCCTGTTTTCGAAAACGCGAAGCAGGAAATCGCCGCGCTCAGAAATGTCGATCTCATCCTGATTACGCACGGTCATTCCGATCACGTCGGCGATGCGGTGGACATCGGGAAAAAGACGGGCGCAAAACTGGTAGCAACGTTCGATTTGGCCGACGCGATCGTGAAACATCTGGGTTATCCTGCGGAGCAGGCGCAAACGGACACGGTTGGTCATTTTGGCGGCGAACTGACGCTGCTGAATGGCGAAGTAAAAGTCGCGTTCGTTCGCGCACACCACGACTCCGGTGTTGCCGCTGATGATCGATACGGGCTGCGTCATGGTGGTTCGCCCGGGGGTTTTGTGATTACGATTCACGGCGGTCCAACAATTTATCACACAGGCGATACAGATTTGTTTTCCGACATGGCGCTGCTATCGCTCTTCCACGACATCGATGTCATGCTCGTTTGCATAGGCGACCATTTCACGATGGGACCGGCTCGTGCGGCAGAAGCAGCTAAGCTGGTCAAAGCGCGGACAGTGATTCCGATGCATTACGGAACCTTTCCGTTTTTGACAGGAACACCTGAAGCATTTGGCCGGGAACTGAAACAACGCGAGGCAGAGGCGGAACTGCGGGTGATGAAAGTCGGCGAGACGATTTCGCTCGGCGCAGGTCAAAAAAAACCTTGAGCCGCCACCGCGACATATAAATCGCTTTATCGGTCACAATTAACCGTTCGGGTTGTTCCGGTCATCGATCCGTTCATACGGTCATGGAGAATGATCACAGCGAATCGTATCAAAATTCAATAAGCGGCGCACCGTATACAGCGAGGCAGAGCTGGCGAATGGTAGATCCCCGGCGGCGTGGTCGCTGACCTGGAAAATTACAGCGCGTTCGCTGCCGAGCGGGTGCGCAAGACGCGACGGGCTTCAATCACCTGCCACGCAACCAGGCCCGGGATTCCGAGAATCAATTCGCGCACCCGCGCAATCAAGGAAAGTGCGAAAGCAGCGTCACCAGGAATACCGAGCAAATGACCAACGACGACGTAGCCGCCTTCCTGCACTCCAAGTGCGCCCGGCACGGGAAACACTGCCGAGCGGATCGCCAGAACCATGCTTTGCAAAATCACCGCGTTGACGAGCGTCGCTTGCAGACTAAGTGCGTGGAGCGCGATCCAGATTTCGCCTGACCCGACCAGTAGCGACGTGGCCGTCGCTGCGCAGCATCCAATCACACCGGACCGCCGCGCATACAGCCTGCGAATCGCCTGGTCCAGCGTGTGGCCGCTGTGCACCAGCGAATGCCAATCCTCTGCATTCGCCAGCCGCGAAATCATCTTGCCAATGAAGCGAAACATTCCCAGTCGTTGGACGACATAGAACCCGATAATCGCGAGAACTCCGATCACTGCTCCGATCAGCGTCGGGCGCACAAATCCTTGCTGTCCTGTTGCGACAACAATCAAGGAGAGACCCAACAGGGTAAAAACGATCTGGACAAAAACTCCCAGCGTGATGTCGACGAGAACGCTCGCCGCTGTAGTCGGAATCGGTGCGCCATGCAGCGCCGCGAGCCGCGCCCTAACGACGTCGCCACCGACAGTAGCTGAAGGCACGAGCGTGCTGACTGACTCGCCGATCCAGCGCATCCAATACAGTTGCCACAGCGGCAGTCGCTCGGATTTCGGAAAGAGCGCCCACCACGCAATCGTGTCCAGGAATACCGGGACAGCGACGTGATAAATCGCCACTGCTGCAATCCACCAACCGGCGGAAGCGAATGCGGTAATAACGTGTGGCGCCCCCTGCCGAACCAGCAGCAACGTAAATAACGCCGCACCGCCGGCAGCGAGCAGGTAAAAGGCAATGCGGATTTTTTTTCCACCTCTCATAGGCAGCAGTTGAAAACAGCCCGGCGATTTTGCCGCCGGGTAAGCAACGATTTCGAATTGTAGGGCAACCGCTTCGGTTGCCAACTTAATGCCCACGGGCGAGCGCGCGCGCTACACGCTCAGCGCTGTAATTCCGCGCACTGACTGGCAGGAATCGCTGATGTAATGGTCCTTCGTCGAACGGACTTACCAAAAACCGTGGACAACATCAGCCAAATAATTCTGAAAAAAATTGCCGCGAGCACATCAGTCAGAAAATGAGCGCCCAACGCCAATGCGGTGAACCCTACCAGGAGAACGAGCGCCGTAGCGCTGAAAATGCAGAGCAATTTCAAATG
>JBARAJ010000250.1:0-2410 GCA_049791915.1 Candidatus Udaeobacter sp. | reverse complement strand
GCTTCGCTGTGCGAAGCGCCGCGCGTGGCCCACAGGGCGACGGCTACAGTTCGACGAGCGGGCAAAATGCCCACGCTCCCCAATTACTTGAGTTCTTCATTTACCTCTGCGAACGCATTGACCGCGAATTCCAAGTCTTCACGCGAATGCGCGGCGGAGACCTGCGTGCGGATGCGTGCGGTGCCATGTGGAACAACCGGATAAAAGAAGCCGATCACGTAAACTCCTTTCTCCAACATGCTCGCGGCGAACTTTTGTGATTTCGCTGCGTCGCCGATCATGATCGGTACGATCGGATGCACCCCGGGCTTGATGGTCAGGCCGCGTTCGGTCAGCGCAGCGCGGAAAAACTTTGTGTTTTCCTCAAGCTTATCGCGCAGTTCGGTCGATGCGCTCAGAAGCTCTAGCGCTTTCAGGGAAGCGGCAACAACCGGTGGCGCGATTGTATTGGAAAATAGATAAGGCCGTGAACGTTGCCGCAGAAGGTCGACAATTTCCTTGCGCCCGCTTGTGAAGCCGCCGCTTGCGCCGCCGAGAGCCTTGCCGAGCGTGCCGGTGATGATATCGATCCTGCCCATCACGCCGCGATATTCGTGCGTGCCGCGTCCCGTTTTGCCAAGAAAACCGGTGGCGTGCGCGTCGTCGATCATCGTCAGCGCGTTGTACTTTTCGGCGAGGTCGCAAATGGCCGAGAGATTCGCGATCGTGCCGTCCATCGAGAAACAACCGTCAGTGGCAACTAATCTGAACCGCGCATCTCGCGCCGCGCGGAATTGCGCTTCCAGATCTGCCATGTCGTTATGCTTATAACGAAACCGTTGTGCTTTGCAGAGCCGGATACCGTCGATGATGCTGGCATGATTCAATTCATCGCTGATCACCGCGTCGTGTTCGGTGAGCAGCGTTTCGAATAATCCACCGTTGGCGTCGAAACAGGAGGGATAAAGGATCGTTCCTTCTGTCCCAAGGAATTTCGTAAGCGAGGCTTCCAGTTCCTTGTGAATGTCTTGTGTGCCGCAGATGAAACGCACGCTGGCCATGCCGAAACCATGTGTGTCGAGCGCCTCTTTGGCAGCGGCAATCAGCGCGGGATGATCGGCCAGGCCAAGATAATTGTTCGCGCACATGTTCAGCACGCGTTTGCCGCCGGTGATCGCGATGTGGGCGTCCTGCGGACTCGTGATGACGCGCTCGGTTTTAAACAGGCCTTGCGATTTAATTTCTTCGAGCGTTTGAGAAAGGTGTTTTGCGAATTCAGCGACCATATGCGTCGAAATTACAAATCTTCTCACGCAAAGTCCACGACGGACACAACGAGTACTTCAGTGATTGAAGGCTTCTGCCCGTTGTGTCCGTTGTGCCCGTGGCGTCCTTTGTGCGAGATCGGGTCGACAAAAGGTTCTTGCCAAATTGTGAATAACTGTTAATAACTCGCTCGGTGATACGCCTTGACCTACGCTGAGCGTCGTAACCTTGCCTTAATCCTGCTGGCGGTCTTCATCGCCCTCATTCTCCTTACGGGCTGCGGCACCACACACCACGCATTGCCGGCGTACGAGCCGCCGCTGGCGAAGACGGGTTTTCAGCATGTGCGCACGACTGCTTACACGCACACTGAATCTGACCATCTCCAGTACGGTAATCGCAACGCTCTCGGTGGAGAATTGCGCGCTGCAGATCCGGCGATTCACCGGGCTGAAGTTGTAACGCGCGCAACGCTGGCGTACGAAGTTCCGCGCGCCATTCCCGTGGACGAGAACGGTTCGTATTCGCCACCACTTCAACGTTTCTCAACGGAAGAGAGGCGAACGGTCACGCACACGGCAAAACGCCCTGCAAAACCAACGGGCAAGGTGAAGCGGGCCGTGGCAGTTTCCAAGCCGCCACAGATCGGCAGCGCTGCGGCCGATTGGTCGCGATGGCCGGCGGGCACAGTCTTTCGTCTGCTCTCGACCGGACAGAACTACCGTGTGGAAGACTACGGTTGGGCGCTTTCAGGACGTAACACCATCGATCTTTATATGGCGAACCAGCGTGAAATGAATACCTGGGGCGCGCGTCCGGAGACGATTGAAATCCTGAAATGGGGCGATCCACAGGAGAGCCTGCAATTCCTGCGCCGCCACCAGGATTACAGACACATCAAGCGGATGGTGCTTGAGCTCGAAGGCCGGCAGAAAGAAGCCGCGTCACTGCGGTAAAGCTTTTACATCGGCGCGATTTTCGCGATCTCGCGCCCCAGCAACATCCCGCGATACGCGAATTCGTTTTCACGCAGTGCTCTCGCGTAATTCGGAAAGGCGCTTTGCTCAAACGAGCCTCCGTGCATCGGGTGAACCCACGAGAGATTCATCTTCTCCAGCCGATCGACAACCTGGCGAATCGGCAGTTCATGCGCGAAAATTCCAGC
>JBARAJ010000249.1:0-13285 GCA_049791915.1 Candidatus Udaeobacter sp. | reverse complement strand
CTTGGCATACAAGATAGTTTCGAGATTTAGTTCTGTAGTTGTTGTGCTCATAAATGGTTCTTGTTTGAAGTTGAGGTTATTCGTTAGGCGTTTAAATAAAGGCGCTGAGGCCGGTTACGGCTTTGCCTACGATCAGGTTTTGCATTTGGAAGGTGCCCTCGTAGGTATAGAGCGCTTCGCAGTCGTTGAAGAAGCGAGCGACCTTGTAGTCGGCCACGATGCCGTTGCCGCCGAGAATTTCTCTGGCCCATGCCACTGTCTCACGACACTTGGATGTGCAGAACGCCTTTGATAACGCGGCATGAGCGTCGCTTAGCTTGCCTTCGGTAAACAATTGCGCCTGGCGCACGAGAAGGCACTGTGATGCGGTGATGTTTTCGATCATCCGAGCGAGAAGATCCTGGATTAGCTGGAACGAGCCTATCGGTCGTCCAAACTGGAGACGTTCCTGCGCATACTTAAGCGCAGCTTCGTACGCACCCATCGCGCACCCGGTGGACATCCAGCCGACTGCATAGCGGGTTATCTTCAAAACTTTCGCGGTGTCGCGGAAAGAGTTACCGCCCTGGAGCCGATTTGCTTCGGGCACGCGAACGTCTTTTAACGTGATGTGACCGTTCTGCACGACCTTAAGCGCGACCTTGTTCTCGATCTTCTCCACCGTAAAACCCGGCGTGGTCTTGTTCTCGACAATGAATCCTTTGACCTGATTGTCGGCGACGTCGCGCGCCCAGACGATTGAGATGTCGCACCAGGTCGAGTTGCCAATCCACTTCTTCTCGCCGTTAAGGATCCAGGTATCGCCGTCGCGTTTTGCGGTTGTGAGAAGTCCGCCAGACGCGCCGGAACCGACGAGCGGTTCGGTCAAAGCGAAACAGCCGATCTTGTCGAACCGCGCCATTGGCGGTAGCCACTTCTGCTTCTGCTCTTCCGACCCATCTATATAGATAGAGCCCATAGCGAGGCCGATGTGCACACCCAGAAAGGTGGAGAAAGATGGGTCAATCCGTGCGGCCTCCATTTGCACAAACCCTAACAACGCCAGACTTCCGCCGGCGCAGCCATAACCCTTCATGGCCAGGCCACCGATGCCCAGCTCCTTTACTGCCGGCAGCAGGTCGAAGGGGAACTGATCCTTAACCCAATAATCGGTGATAACAGGGGCGACTTTGGTTTCCATGAATTCGCGTACGCGCTTGACGACCGCCAGCTCCTCCGCCGGCAAGGTTTCGTAGAGATAGTAGAAGTCACTGTTGGGCGCGGGCAGTGGTTTTTGCGGCTTGACGCCCTTTGCCGTTGTTGGTGACGCAGTAGTTTTTGTAGCAGTAGGTGCGGTTGTTGTAGTTGGCATATTAGATCTCCTTTTCGTTAGGCTGACAGTTTAACCGACCAGGCGTCGGTCTGATTTGAAATTGCGGTCAGTTTTGATCCGTTGGAGCGGCCAAGTGCCCAACAGAGGACATAGTCCGCGACTTTCTCCCAACCATCCTGACCAATCATGAAATGCGTCCGATCGCGAAATTCTTTGTAATCGGTTTCGGCTTTCGATTCTCGATAGAGCTCGAAGTTCGCTTTGATAAGTGAGCTCGGCACGACGCGATCCTTGCGGCCGGCGACCAGGAGCAATGGTGCGCGCGTGTCGTTCCGAAAGTTGACGGTAGTTGCGCTGTCCGGAGTGAATTTTGCCAATGCTGTTTGCAACAGAACCCGATTCGGAGCCGGCACGACGTAACGTTTGAAGGCGTCGAGTGATTCGGTTTCCGTCAGCGAGTTTGCGAATGCGCGATGAAATTGTTCCGCTGTCAGTGCAGCGGTCTTGTTGCTAAGAGACGTGCCGAGAACTGAGAACGCCAGCTTCAATACCGACAACGGCAGCCGGACGATTCCCTTTACTGGAGCACTGGCGATCGCCACCCCAGCAGCGCCCCAGCCGCGGTCGAGAAGAATCTGTGTCACCAAACCGCCGAAGCCATATCCGATGATGATCGGCGGAGTTTCGAGTTCGCGAATAATTTCTTCGTAATGATCGACAACGTCGCTCAATCCGAGTGTGGCGAAGCTGCTCGGATCACGGCGAAGTTGTTCAATGTCGCCTTCCATGCCAGGCCAGTTCGCGGCAACGATGTGATAACCTTTGTGCCTGTAATGTCTGGCCCAGTGCTCCCAACTGAGCGCGGTCATCCAAAGCCCATTGATGAAAACGATCGTAGTGACGTTCATCGCGAGAACTGGGGTCTGCGCGCGAGTCGTTCGCCAGGAAACTCGAGCAGGATCGGGGGACGGAAATTGAATGCGGTCAAGGTGTTGATGAGCAGCGGATCGTGCCTGTAGGTGGATTTCCTAACAACTGGCCGCAAAATTCGACGCAACTTTAAGATGTGTGCTTTCATGTTATATCAAGGGATGCGCTACGTGACCGACTCAGCAGCGTTCGCGGTACGTTCATTTGTGAAACTATTGCCAAGAACAGTCTTGAATCTGCGTGCGGCGCGTCCGCAACGTCGTGTCCAATAACCGAAAGTGCCCAACGACAGGTCACCGAGCACGTCCCCGCGAACGGTTCCCGGCGCGAGATTCAGCGTTTGGCAAACGTTTAAGAACGAAAATGGCCAGGAACAATCATCGGATGTGACCCACCGATGAGCATCCAGATAGAATTCCCGCTCGACCGCGCTACTTGCGCCATGGAACCGGCGCAAATCCAGCGCAGCCTGTTTTAGGATTCCGGAGGCCAAATCTCTTCGGCTCATCTCGAATTGCTGATCGTCGGCAACGTTCATGTGATTGTGATCGGGGTTTGTTATTTCTTCCTCAAGCTTTCGGAGATTCAGATTTCAGAAAATTTCAGATTTCCTGCGCGAATCGTTCGGAACGTATGTTTTCATGTTAGCCAAGCGCTACATGGCCGTGGTTTTATGCTGAAGAGGTCTGTAAAGGCTTTCCCTGTAAAAGCCGCATTAGTCCGCGATCGATCGCATCTACCCACTTGGGCCGGAAGAGGGGATGCACTAGCAAGACCAGGGATTTGGGGTTCCTGAATAGGGTTAGGTATTTCATTGGATTTGATTTGTTATTTGTTCCTCAACGTTTTGAGGGTCGAGATTTCGGAAATCTGAGACTTTCTTGCGCCCTGAGTTACGCACTGGGCGGGCACTTTTTACTTAAAGCAAAGCCCAGAAGATCCCAAAACCAGCTGCGAGAACTAACACGATGGTAAGCACTGCATAAAAAAACTCATTCCGCCGTCGCGGTATAAGATCACTATTAAGCAGCAACCGAAGGGAATCAGGATGATTGTCGAAGATCACGATATGTCGGATCGTTTCTTCGCTTTCGGTGACGGGTCTCGACGCGACCACGAAGATTCTCTTCTGTCCCAGCGTTGTGCTATCCGGCAGCCTATCGGTTCCAATCATCATCATTTGTTTCTCAAGCGTTCGAAGATCGACATTTCACGTAGCGCGAAATTTCTTTCGGCAGCCGTTGAGCGGATTACTTCCTGAGATCCTTGAGCGTTTTCAGGTCGTCGACGACATATGCCATGGAAGCGCGTATGCCTTTGCCACAGCGCAGAGGAGCCAGGTCCGAGATTTCTTCGCCTCTGCAGACGGGCAAAGTGAGCGAGCCTTCTCCTATCCACGCTTGCTCAATCTTCACATCGTGGGGCACGTTCTCGACCAGTTCGTGAATTGCCGGCTTGTCCTGCTTGCCGGCAGCGAGACACGGGACGTGCAGGAGGTTGAGGACCGGCTTCTGCTTCAGCAGTGACGGATCCGTTACCGCTTGTCTTAAAGTAACAACTGCCTCAGCAATGCGTTGCCCGCCCGCGGTTAGGCTGCCAGCGAACTTTGATCCTGGCGCGAGAGCCGGACCTGCCTTGCTTGTTGCGGCGTAATACCTCGTCTGAAATACCTGGCCGAGACGCTTCGGATAACCTTGAGTCCAGCCACGCGCGAGCGCAGCATCATTATCGACGAAAATGTAGGGACAGTACGATACTGACCTACCTTCGAACAATGCGTCCACGAGTATGAAGAACTCGCGATACTGATAACGCGCCGGATCAAGGTATTCTTCGTTGGCACCGCTAAACTGCCAGTCGTAGAAGAGCGCGTTGCAGTGACCATCTGCGGCGGGATCCGGCTCCAATCCGTT
Organism: Candidatus Udaeobacter sp.; assembly: GCA_049791915.1. Lineage (GTDB taxonomy): Bacteria > Verrucomicrobiota > Verrucomicrobiia > Chthoniobacterales > UBA10450 > Udaeobacter. Next base: position 9,130 of record JBARAJ010000249.1, on the reverse strand, counting down.
AGGCAAGACAGACGCCACTGCAGCGGGCTTCGCCCAAAACTCAACGTCGAGGAAGTCTGAAGAGTAATACCACGGCGGAGGTGGATTCAGGGTCGATTCGCCTTTCGGCGTCAGCGGGTAGTTGAAGCCTCTAAGCTTTGCTGTGTTCATGATTCTTTCTCAAGCTTTCGGCGTTCGACATTTCAGAAAAAGCTCGCAATTCTTTCGGGCTGCATTGAGCGCAGCCAGAGCCCGAGTGGGTGCCTTAACGAGTAACCACAAGCGGCTGACGGCTAGTGGATGCTTCCTTCGTGAACGTCTTCAAACAGGCGGCCATTATCCTGGTAATCGACGTGCACTCCAACGAGCACCGGTCCCGACGCGTCGAAAGCTTTCTTTAGCGTTAGCGCAATTTGATCGGCGCTTCGAATTTGAAACGCGGTAGCGCCGAACGCTTCGGCATACTTTGTGTAATCAACTGGCCCGAAATCTACTCCGGAGGTGCGGCCGTACTTGAGTCGCTCCTGTGTAGCAACCATGTCGTAATGGCCGTCGATCCAAATCATATGAACAAGATGGGAGTTCAGACGGACTGCGGTTTCGAGCTCGTTTGCGGAAAATAAGAAACCTCCATCGCCAGAAATCGAGAGCACCTTTTCGTGCGGACGAACGATGGTGGCAGCGATCGCCCACGGCAGGGCGACGCCGAGTGTTTGCTGCCCGTTCGTAATCAGGAACTGGCGCGCGCGAAAACTGAAAAGGTATCTGCTCAGATACATACTGAAACTACCCATGTCCGAGCACACGGTCACGTCGGGTGTCAGAATTTTTTGCAATTCGCTAATCAGGCGTAACGGATGAATTGGTACACCGGCCTTCCTTGCTGCGTCGGCCATCAGCCGTTGTCGATCTTCACCGATCATCTGCAGTAATCGAGCGGATTCGCCAGCAAGTTGGGATCGATGGAAAAGCGGTGCTAGAGCTTCGAGCGTTTCGCCGATGTCTCCGACCAACTCAACAACCGGCGAGTAGTCATTTTCGATATTCGCAGGAACAACGTTGATGTGAATGATTGGTCGCTCTTTGCCCTTGTTCCAATGAGATGGCCAATACTCAACCGCATCATAACCGATAGTGAGGACCAGATCCGCGGAGTCTAGGAGTGCGTCTGCGGGTTGGTTGGCTATCTGCCCAACCCGGCCGCCGAAGTATGCAAACTCCTCGCGAGATATGGCTCCCGCAGCTTGGAAAGTTCCAACGACCGGAAATGTAGTGGAGATAAGTAGCCTGCGAATAGCGTCGCTAAACTTCGGCTTACTCGCCATCAGGCCCAAAAGGACCACGGGAGATTTTGCAGAATCGATAAGACGCGCGGCGTCGGAAAGCGATCGCTTGGCAGCAGCGCCTTGCGCAACAGGCGTCGTAAACCGGATCGGCTTACAGTTCGCGGCGCCTGTCATGATGTCCATTGGCAGGCTGACGAACGCCGCTCCAGGCCGATCGGATTCTGCAGCGCGAAACGCAGCCGAAAGGACCTCTGCGGTGGCGACCGGAGAATCAATTTCTGCGGAATATTTTGTTACTGGTTTACACAGGCCGACTGAATCCAAATTCTGGTGAACTGATTTCAGCCGGTCGGCGACCGCAGCCGCGCCGCCGAGAGCAACAATGGGATCACCTTCCGAATTGGCAGTGACAAGGCCGGTTGCAAGGTTGGAAACTCCCGGACCGGAGGTGACCAGTGCTACACCCGCTTTCCCCGTCATTCGTCCGATGCCACCAGCGATGAAAGCTGCATTCTGCTCGTGACGGCAGACTACGGTCTTGATCTTTGAGTCACGCAGCCGATCGAAAACCTTGTCAATCTTTGCACCGGGAACGCCAAAAACGTGTGTGACTCCCTGCGCTTCCAGCGTCTCAACAACCACGTCAGCTCCGGTCTTTGTTTTTGAGCCGGTCTCAGTTTCTACTTTTCGGATTGCTTCTGCTCTTATCATTTTGAGTTACTCCGTTTTTGCCAGATCGGACGCTGGGTCTTTGCTCAAATTGGTTGTTAAGAAAGGTCCGCTGTCCGGGAGCCGAATGTCGTATTTCGACAAAACCTGGATGCGCGCCTCGAGTTTCGATGCCCGGCAATCCAGAACATGGCCGCCTTTTGTTCGGTCCTTCGAAATGAGATGAAAGTGATATCCGGGTACGCTGAAGGAACTCGCGTAACGCGGAGACCAGAATCCGACGAGTGTGCCTTCGATATTTCCGAAGTGGAATTCACGTTGTGTTTTTGCGGCGTCCACCAGCCGAGTGTTTTGCGGGACGGCATGGACCGCACGCGCTTGGATGGTTTCAAAGAGGCCATCCAGGCGGATACCGTAAAAAAGATTATCGGAAATGCGCTGTTGGTCGCAGGCCAACTCGAGATCCTTTAAGGTACCGACATTGTCGATTGCAAATGAAGCAGCCGCACGAAAGGGCGTGATCGCAGCAAAAGGAACAAGAAAATCGTCCTTCCGATGCCGCACTGTATCAGCAACTTGATAAATCTGGCCATCGAGGATGACCATCTCGCCGTCGAGGTTTTCAAATGTGCCAAGGCCAAAGTCGCCGTGCTTCAGGAGAACCGAAGAAGGAATCGAACCGGAATAGACGCCTTCCGCCAGCGCAGTTGAGGTCGAGATTTGATATAGCGTGCTCATTTCTCATCGGGCACCGGCGAAACCCAACTACGATGGCATGACAATTTCGCGCAGAATCCGATTGTGGTCGTATGGCGGATAGCGCAAGCCGCCGATATCGATCTTGGTGCTATGGGACAAAACCCCACGCGCGTTTGAGTATGCCCGGAATCCCCATTCGCCATGATATTTGCCCATCCCGGAGTTTCCGACGCCGCCAAAGGGCAGGTCGTGAATGGTCGGCTGAAGCGTGCAATCGTTAATGTCAGCATCGCCCGAACTCGTCGAGCTGAGGATTTGTTCGGTTACCGAGTTGTCCTCGGAGAACAAATACAGACCAAGTGGACACGGCCGGGCGTTAACAAAATTGATTACTTCCTGAACGCTCTCGACCTCCAAAACCGGCAGGATCGGACCGAAAATTTCTTCCTGCATCGCCGGTGACTCAGGTGAAACGTCGGTTAGTACGGTTGGCGCGATGAAACGATCGTTTCGATCATGCTGGCCGCCGTAGAAGATAGTTCCACTGTCCAGAAGCTTTATCAGCCGATCGAAATGATGAGTGCTAACAATTCGACCAAGGTCAGGACTCTTTTGCGGATTTTGTCCATAGAACTCCACCAACGTCTCCTTAAGATATTTGAGAAACTCCGCGGCGACATCTTTGAAGATGAGAACATAGTCCGGCGCAGTACAGCTTTGACCGGCATTAACCCAACGCCCGAAAGCGATGCGACGCGCCGCAACTTTTAGATTCGCTGACGAATGGACGATGGTTGGATTTTTGCCGCCGAGCTCGAGCACGACAGGCGTCAGGTTTTTTGCCGCCGCGGTCATAACGATCTTAGCGACTGCGGTGCCGCCGGTGAAAAAAATATGGTCCCATGGTTGTTCAAGGAGCGCGGTGGTCTCCGGCACTGCGCCGAGCACGACGGAAAACGCTTTGCGGTCGAGGTACTCCGGAAGGTAGTGCGCGATAACTTCGCCGGTTGCGGGCGAAACCTCCGAAGGTTTGATGACGGCACAGTTACCAGCGGAAATCGCTGCGACTAACGGCGACAACGTCAGCATCACCGGATAATTCCAGGTGCCGATGATCAACCCGACTCCAAGAGGATCGAATCGCACTTCCCCGTGCGATGGCGCCAACTGATAAGGAGTACTTACGGGCACCGGCTTCATCCAGTGTCGGAAATGAGCAAGGACATGATCGATCTCACTGGTCGTGTATTTCACATCGACCAGGTCGGCCTCTATGCGATTTCTGCGAAGATCGGACCACAATGCCGCGTAAAAGTCTTCGGCGTGATCTTTCGTCATCGAGCGCAAGGCGCCCAGCTGGCTTTCACGCCATTCCACTGAACGAGTAACGCCGGACAAGAAGTAGGCGCGGTGATCGGTGACGAGTTTGCCGAAATCGAGCGGGCGGTTGCTCAATTCTCGCTCAACCGTCCTCGCGGTGCTTGCGGTTGTCGATGTTGTCTCTTGCTTCGGTTGCGATTCCAAGATTGCGTCTGGCATAGATGTCTCCCTCTTGTGTGTGTTGTTTTGTTAGGCTTCTCCGTACAGTTCCTTCAAGCGCGTGTGCGCGAATGCGAGACCTTTGGGCATATCCATTCGTCCGCCGATGACTTCGATGTAGGCGCCCGATTTACTTTCGCGCGCTGCTTTCAATGCAGCGTCGAGCTCGCCCACCGTCTCGACGCGCGCGGTGAACCAATCGGTGCATCCCAGCGCGTGCGGCAATTCTGTATAACGCCATTTTGCCAGGTCGTTGTAAGACCAGTCCGGATTTGGTTCCAGTGCGCGCTCCACCATATAGCCACCGTTGTTGAGACAGAGGATGATCGGATCGGCGCCGAAGCGGCCCATATTTCCAATCTCGTTCGCAGTCAACTGGTGAGAACCTTCGCCAGTTATGAGAATTGTTTTCCGTTTGAGATCGGCGAGCGCTATTCCGAAGGCCGCTCCCGTGGCCCATCCAATCGAGCCCCATAACATTTGGATGTGGACCTGCACATCATCCGGAAGCGTCACTGATGTAACTCCGAAGCTCGAGCTTCCGCTTTCCAGCACAACGTTGTCCCCTGATCGAATAAACTTCGCGTAGCGCGGGTAGAGCGCGTCCATCGTAATCTTGTCCGACGGTTTTCCATTTATCGGTGGATTGTCCTCTGGTGTTCGCTTGTACGGAGCTGCGGGCGATTTCAGTTTTGCGAGCGCCGCGAGGGTGTCAGCCAGGCGCACATTTCCAAATACTTGTCCTCCGATACGAACATCATTTAGTCCGATCGAGATGAACCGCGCGGGATCAAGTCGCGCAGTAAAACCAGTGGTGTTTTCGTCGTTAAGGCTGATCCCTCCGAGATCAATTACGACTTCGGCGCCCTCGACGATCTCCCGCGTGTCGTCAGGGGATAGCACTCCCGCATACATCCCCGCAAATTGCGGATGGCTTTCGTCAATGACGCACTTTTCCATCGCTGTGGTGGCAAATGGACACCCGAGCGCCTCTATTGCCTGCCGGGCTTCCCTCTGTAAGCCGAGCCGTGTGATCGTGAACGCTGGCAGTGCCACAACCGACTTCGCGCTCTTTAGCCGTTCAGTGATGGCAGCCACCGCTTTTTGTAGAGACGCTTCAGTTGATTTCAGCGTCACAGGCCGAACATCGACCGGTGTGATTGGTGAAAGCGCATAGTCCCCTGGAACAACGATATAGGCAGGTTGATTGTTACGACGCGCCTCTGCGATCACGCGTTCCATTTCAAGCATGCAGTTATCGGGATTAATCACGGCGTGACAGCAAGTCGCTTGAGCGGAAATTCCTATGAAGTTCCCGAAATCGCCGTCTCCAAAAGTGTGATGCATTGGCTTGCGCAAGCGCTGGTTCTGATACGACGGCATGCCCACGACGTGGTAAACAAGTGAGCGCTCGGCTTTCGCGCCCATGACTCCATTGATCGCAGACAGCTCGCCCACTGCGTAAGTCGTCGACAGCATTGCCGCGCCCCGAGCGCGCGCATAGCCATCGGCGGCGTAAGATGCATTCAATTCATTTGAGCAGCCGATCCACTTGATGTTTGGATTACGATCGACTGCGTCGCAAACCGGGAACGCGTAGTCACCCGGTACGCCGAAACAGCCAGTGATCCCCTCATCCGCAAGTCGCTGAACGATGTAGTCAATTACACTGGTCGTTTTCATAAGTGATGTTTGTCGTTATTTCCTCCTCAAGCGTCCGAAGATCGAGATTTCAGAAAATTTGAGATTTCCTGCGCGATCTTCAGTGCCAGCTGCGTCCTGACCTGTCCGGTCGAATCGAAACCGAACAGTAGAATGATCAAAACGAAGACGATTGGCGTTATGCTCATGGCTTCATCGATCATCGGCAAAAAATCGCCGCGGCAAGGAAGGCGAGCAGAACACCAATCAATGGACTCGAGATAGCGAACCAGAAGGAAACGCGCCAGCCGGACTCTTGAGCCGTTGGATTTGTCTTCATGTTAATTTCTCAAGCGTTCGAAGGTCGACATTTCACGAAACGTGAAGTTCTTTTGGGACGCATCCAGAGCAATCGGGGCGATCCGGATCGACGCGTGATGTGTAAGATATCCGGCCAAAATACCTGGTACCTTCGCCACTTGTTATGATTGGCCTAACAAGCTGGCCGGGAATGTTTGATAACCGCCGAACCTTCCTAAGCTGATCGGGTCGCAGTCTTACTCCACGACGTCCCAATGCTTACCGAGGGCGGACCGAAAGTGCGGAAAGGATTCGCGGATTCCGAGTAGGTCTGAGAGACCGTAGCCAGAATTGAAGCTCAGCGTTCTAATCGAAATCGCTGGCTGATACGAGAATCCGTTTTCGAATAGCGGTTTCGATTTCATAGGAATTAGGCTGGTTGTCAGGTTGTTTATCGGTATAGACCGGCAGGCGCTCCAACCGCAACTTCCACCGTCCAGAATCGAATTGTGGAATGCCCCTCAATTCCAGCTGCCGAGCCTTCATAGTGTTTTAATCAGAGCCGGGGCCAGGAATCCAATCGCCACAATCGCCACGACAGTCAACGGCCAGAGTACCACAAACCAGAAAGAAATACTCCAATCTGAGTTTTTAGGAGTCGGTTTTCTCTTCATACACTTTTCTCAAGCGTTCGAAGACCGACATTTTAGGAAATTTGAAATTTTTCCCTAATGCTTGGGGTGTAGTACGACTTACTGTTGGGTGTGATGCAAGTCCGTTTGAGACTGCGCCTTTATTGCAGTCTTAGTGAGAACCAGACGCGGCGGAGCTCTCAGTCAACGCTTTGAAACGCGGATCGTTGCGCAGGGGATCGAACATCGGATCGAGCCGGAGCAGCGATGGAGTGAGTGGTACGTTGAAAACCATTAGGCCTTCATACGGTGTCGAGAGCAGTTTCTGCAAAGCGGCAATGGCACGGTCGGGTTCCCCCATTCCTGCTGCTACCCGGGCAAGGATCTCAATCGGAGCGGGACCATCTAAAGCGTCTTTCTCGAGCGGAACCACAGCCATGGCCCGTTCAGTTAGAGTCAACGCAGCGGCCTTGTCACCGAGGCCCATATTCGTCAGTGCCATATCTCCAAGGAGGAGAGAGTTTTCCGGCTGTTCCTTAAGGAAGGGTTCCAGTTCACTCCGTGCCTGGCGCCAACTTTCCTGGGCTGCGGCATGGTCGCCGGCGACTTCTTGTGCCCAGCCTAACCAAAAGCGCAGTTCGCCATTGAAGTAGCCCAACGCTGGATTAGGCGTGGCCAATATTTCCTTTAGCCGAGGAATGATCGATTCTGGGCGGCGCTCCAGGATCGCCTGATAAACTTGTGTTACCAATGTGCCGGTGTCGGTGGCGGTCGGGTGCAACGGAGCGAGTAGTGCAGCAGCCCGTGGCAGGTCACCCTGGGCTTGTGCGATCGCGGCCTTTGTCGCGAGGGTATCGATGTCGTCCGGTGTGATATTGAGAACCTGATCAAGCTTTCTCAGCGCTTCGGGGAAACGACGCAGCGAAATATATGAAAACGCGTGCTGGCTGAGTAGGTCCACGTTGCGTGGGTCGAGCCGCTCGGCTTCGTTGAAGTACGACTCGCTCCGGTCCCACTGGCCCAGCCTACGCGCAACATAGGCCAGCAATTCAGGAATTTGGCTGCTATTGGGCAAGAGCGGACGTGCTTGCTCATAGTAACGCACTGCGGCGTCGTAATTTTTTAGGCAGGCGTAAAGGTAATGACCCTTGGCCAATATGGCCTCGCCGAGATTGGGCTGAAGAGCGAGAGCGGTTTCAGCTGCCTGCCGTGCTACTTCACGGAGGGCGACCGTTGGTTGAAGACTGGTTGTGAGGTAGCCGCGCGCTTCAACGTATGATAGCAACGCCCAAGCAAGGGCGAACTTTGGGTCCAACCGGACCGCTTCTCTGAGATATTTCTGCGCGGCAAGGGCGTTGTCAGATGTGTAGGCAGTCTTCAGGCTATAAGCCAAGCCACGCAGGTAGGCATCGTAGGCCTGAGGGTTGTCTGTCGGTTTAGCAGTGATGACTTGCTCTTCCTGACCGGTGAGTTTTGCTCGCAACTGCTCGGCGATGGCTTTGGCCACCTCACTCTCCACTGAAAAGATGTCGGTTAGTTTGCGATCAAAGGTGTCGGCCCACAGATGGGAATCGTTAGCGGTTTTGATCAACTGCACGTTCACGCGCACTCCGTCGCCGCTCTTCTGCACACTTCCTTCCATGATGTGAGCAACCCCAAGCTGCTTGCCGATCTCGGCCAGGTTTTCCGGCGCACTTTTGTAATGCTGCGTGGAAGTGCGCGAAATTACCTTCAAATCGGCAATCTTGGATAAGCGCGTCAAAATCTCATCCTGGATGCCCTCGGCAAAGTACGCATTCGCTTTGTCTTCGCTCCGGTTTTCAAAAGGCAAAACCGCGATCGAGCGTTCGATCTCAGCGGAAGATTGCGCGCGTTGGTAGAGCCAGGTGCTGATTGCGATGACCCCGACAACTGCAGTTACTCCCGCGGTCGCTACGATGGATCGCTTTCGACGTAACCGCGCTTCCGTGCTGAATTTTGTGTAGCAGCGGTGGATTGCCGATAGCAGTTCGCGCGCTGTTTGCGGACGCTTCGCTGGATCGACAGCTAACATCGACTGCAAGAGCGCAATCACACGCGCGGGCACGTGAGCATTCTTCAGCTGCTCGATCGGGAGTTCCTCGGCCTGTTTTGCCGCAACTTCTTGAAGCGTGCGCCCAACAAATGGCACACGGCCAGAAAGTAGATACCAAAAGGTCACGCCTAACGAGTAAATGTCCGAGCGCGTGTCGATGCGCGATTTACCGTTTTCGGCGAATTGCTCCGGACTGGCGAAAGCCGGCGTTCCAATAAAACCAGCGCGGGTTTGTTCCGCGCCAGCCCCGGCCTGAGGCGAGAGAACTTTGGCCACACCGTAATCGATCACCTTAACGATCGATGCGCCGC
>JBARAJ010000248.1:0-2660 GCA_049791915.1 Candidatus Udaeobacter sp. | reverse complement strand
GAAAACAGGATGGTTCCAGGGAGCAGTACAAAGGTATCCATCTTGCGGTTGCAATAAACGGAGAAACATAGACTATGGATATCGCCCGACCTTCTAACGCCCGCGCCAAGCTGATTCGCCGAATCATCCTTGGCGGTGTAGCTGTCCTCTTTATTGGCGGCGTCAGCTTTGGATTGACCCGCCTGCGCCCTGCCGCCCCCGCCGTCGATCGCGCCACGGTCTGGTCTGATGAGGTCAAGCGCGGCCCGATGCTCCGCGATGTGCGCGGCCTTGGCACCTTGGTTCCCGAAGACATCCGGTGGATTCCGGCACAGACGGATTCACGCGTAGATCGCTGGGTGTTGCGGCCGGGAGCTACCGTCAAGCCAGGTTCCGTAATTATGGAACTGAGTGACCCAACCCTACAGCGAGAAGCGCTTGACGCGGAATTCCAGCTCAAAGGCGCAGAAGCAGACCTCGCCAACCTGAAAGTGCAGGTTGACAGCGATCTGATGAACCAAAAGGCCGTCGAAGCGGGAGTGCGCAGTGATTACGAACAAGCGAAGATTCAGCACGAGGTGGACGCGAAACTAGTGGCAGAAGGCTTGGCGGCGGATGTCACGGAACGATTGTCGCGAGTCAAAGAGCAACAGCTCGCGATTCGCGTGCAACTCGAGGGCGAACGTACGAAAGTAGCCGTGGATTCCGCGAAAGCGCGGCTGGCCGCGCAGCAGGCAAAAATCGACGAACAGAACGCTCTGTTCCAGCTGAAAAAGAGTCAAGTGGATGCGTTGCACGTTCGCGCGGGCATTGATGGCGTCTTGCAGTTGGTGCCGGTCGAAGTGGGACAGCACGTGACGCCTGGCACAAACCTGGCGCGCGTGGCTGATCCCAAGAAACTCAAAGCGGAAATCAAGATCGCGGAGACTCAAGCCAAGGATGTGATAATCGGTCAGACCGCTACCGTGGACACGCGCAACGGCGTTGTGACCGGACACGTGTCGCGCGTTGATCCCTCCGTTCAGAACGGAACCGTAACCGTGGATGTTCAATTTGACGGCCTGCTGCCAGACGGAGCCCGGCCGGATTTGAGCGTCGACGGAACCGTGGAACTCGAGAATTTAAAGAACGTTCTGTACGTGGGCCGCCCGGTTCACGGCGCGTCGCAGAGCACCATCAGCTTGTTCAGGCTGACCCCGGACGGCTCAGAGGCGGTTCGCACCAACGTGAAGCTGGGCCGCAGTTCCGTGAACACTGTAGAGATTCTGGATGGATTGCAGGTCGGAGACCGCGTGATTTTGTCGGACATGTCGCAGTGGGATAACTACGATCGCATCCGGCTGCACTAAGCCAGTTGATTGGTGAGCAGCGGAATTCAGGCCACGGATTTTGAACGGGAGAGTTGGGGGAGCAATGCAGGCGTTGTGGCAGGACCTACGCTACGGTTTGCGGATGCTGGCCAAGAATCCTGGCTTCACCGTTGTTGCCGTGCTGACTCTGGCGCTCGGCGTCGGCGCGACCACGGCGATTTTCAGCGTGATTTACGGCGTGCTGCTGCGCCCGCTCCCTTATACGCACCCCGAACAAATCGTACATCTCTGGGAAATGAGCAGGGATGGACACCACATGAATTTCGCGGACCCCAATTTTGCTGACATGCAGTCGCAAAATCGCTCGCTCCAGGCAATAGCGGAGTACCGCAATCTCTTGGAATCCGTATCCGGCGGCAAGGAGCCGACGCGCACAATGGTCGCTCCCGTGTCGCGCGATTTCTTCGCGGTCATGGGGGTGCGGCCCGCGATTGGGCGCCGCTTCGCTGCGGAAGAACAACGCTACAATGCGCCTGCGACCGCGCTGGTCAGCTACGCCTACTGGAAAGAATCTCTCGGCGCCACTCAAGATCTCTCTTCTGTTCGAATGAAAATTGACGCGCAGCCGGCTTCGGTTGTGGGTGTTATGCCTCCCGGATTTCGCTTCCCGGACAAGACCGATATTTGGGTTCCGCGCGAAATCTTCGAAACATACCCGAGCCGGACAGCTCACAACTGGAACGTGATTGCGAGACTGCGTGAAGGCACTCCTGTCGATGCATCGCGCACCGAACTCACCGGCATTGCGCAACGCCTAAAGCAACAATTCGGCGATGACACAGCCATGGTTGGTGTGGCCATAGAGCCACTCCGCGAGGCCATGACCAGCAACGTACGCCCGGCGTTGATCATTCTGTTTGGCGCTTCCGGCTTTCTTCTGCTGATCGCGTGTGCGAACGTCGTGAATCTGATGTTGGCCCAAGCGGCGGCGCGCGAAAGGGAACTTTCGATTCGTGCGGCACTGGGCGCTGGACGCCACCGGTTGATCCGCCAGTTCCTTACGGAGGCGTTTCTGCTTTCGACGATTGGAGGCGCGCTTGGCGTGCTCGCGGCGCTGTGGGGGCTGAACGGATTGCTGGCCATCGCGCCAGGGAATCTGCCACGACTCGAAGACGTCGGCATCAATGTGTCCGTGCTGCTGTTTTCGTTCGTAGTGGTTTTTCTGGTAGCAATTGGATTGGGAATCTTCAGCGCGGTGCGCGCCACGTCCGCGGATCCTCGCTCAGCGTTGAACGAGGGCAGCCAGAGACAATCAGGATCGGTAGGAAAGCAGAGGCTTGGTCGCCTGATTATTGCCGGACAACTGGCGAC
>JBARAJ010000247.1:0-6840 GCA_049791915.1 Candidatus Udaeobacter sp. | reverse complement strand
TCTGACTGTAACACGCACTTTACCCGCATTTCTCCGCAGCGACGCGCCCGCGAACCTTTCGCAACGAACACTGACTTTTGCGGAGCGCGTAGCTTACGAGCGAGCGAGCGAAGACGTTTACTGGCGTCACCGCTTCTGGCCTAAAGAACGGCCCGATCCCAAACCGTCGCTCGACGCGGTGATGTCCCAGGAGCAACTCAAAACAAAAGTCACAGATTATCTGCGCAAATCACAGGTGCTCGAAGATTACTGGCAAAGGCCAATTACTGCTGAGCAGTTACAAGCCGAAATGGATCGTATGGCGCCGCGCCCCGTCCTACCCCGGCGCCGAGGCCGTAAGCTGGCAGGGTGATTCGTGACGAGTGCAAGTTAAGTAAAATGTAGCCGATGTACCCAACTGCTATAGCCCTGCTCTAGCCACGTCCGTGCGGGCTGTCTCCCCAGGTTTGAAAACGAGCCCCGAGGTGACCGGCCCTATCTTCGCTTGGCTATGGCGTACCAATGAAATCGGGCTGGCGGCCTCTGGTCTCCCGGCTCCGCATGATTTCATGCCACGCAAAAAGAACTCAAAGTTTTCCCTAGCTCAGTCTGCCTGGCCGTGAGAAAAGTCACACTCCTTTCAGCGCATAACTAAACCAAGCGATTCGAGGGGACACCACATAATGCCAAAGGCAACCCCTGCTGCTTCAATGCTCGCATTGGTCCTGCTTTTTGGCTCACTCGAGGCGGGCTCGCTGAACGCCTTCGGGGCTGCAAAGGAAAGTTCCGATCGCCAGGACCAGAGCGGGACGGTTCAAAAAATCATTGTCGAAAACGGCAGCGTCACGATGAACCTCGATCTGAACCGGTTGAATGGAATTGAATCCCCGGCTCATTCAGACTATCGAGCGCCTGAAGCCAATGGCGTGCCCAGACCCGATCATGTCGTGATTGTGATTGAAGAGAATCACAGCTACGGCGAGATCATCGGCTCTTCCGCCGCGCCCTACATCAATTCGCTGGCAGCCCAGGGCGCTCTCTTCACCCAATCATACGCGATAACGCACCCCAGCCAGCCCAACTACCTCGACCTCTTCTCCGGCTCCAATCAGGGCGTGACTGACGATTCGTGCCCCCACTACTTCACCACAGACAACCTGGGGCTGTACTTGCTTAACGCGTCTCTCAGCTTCGCGGGCTACTCCGAAGACCTGCCGTCGGTCGGCTCAACCGTGTGCACGTCGGGCGCTTATGCCCGCAAGCATTCTCCCTGGGTCAACTTCACGAACATACCCACAGCCACCAACCTCCCTTACAGTTACTTCCCAACCGACTATACCACCCTTCCTACGGTGTCATTCGTAATACCCAACCTCAACGACGATATGCACGACGGCACGATCCAGCAGGGCGATAGCTGGCTGCAACAGCACCTGAACGCTTACGCGCAATGGGCCATGACCCACAACAGCCTCTTGATCATTACCTTCGACGAGGACGATGACAGTCAGGGCAACCGCATAGCCACTATCATTATGGGACAGATGGTCGTGCCCGGCCAGTATTCGGAGTCGATCAACCACTTCAACCTTCTACGTACCCTCGAAGATATGTTCGACCTCCCTTACGCCGGAGTTAGCGGAAGCTACCAGCCCATCACCGACGTTTGGACCGTGGGAACGCCCACCCCTACCCCTACATCCACACCAACACCAACACCCACGCCTACGTCGACGCCCACTGCAACGCCCACACCGACGGCGACTGCAACTTTGCCTCCAAGCCCCACTCCGACAGCCACATCTACTCCTACTCCAACTCCCACGGCGACGCCCATACCAACTGCGACAGCAACAGCTACGCATACCCCCTCAGCTACGCCAACTGGAACTCCTAGCGTTACGCCAAGGCCTACTCCGACACCGCGACCGCGACCGCGGCCTACGCCACCACCCCGTCCGTAGTAGTCCGCGATTCGCAAGCCTGCCTCGACGTAGTCCGGCAGCTCCCTGCCATTACCACTCGTGGCGTGAAGATCCGGTCGCGACCAGGCACGTGCCACACAAAAAAATTAGTGCCTATTCGTGTCCATTCGTGGTTAAATAGGAGCTCTATGAAAACGCATGTCACATTTAAAGCGCGATCGATCGCCACTGCGACAGCACTGCTGTGGCTTGCTGTTCTTCCCGCCGCGCCTGCGGCTACTCCTCAATATCAGATTTATGATATCGGTGTGGTTGATTCCGGCGATACTGCTTCACAAGGCTTTGGCGTGTCGCGTGCAGGAATTGCGGTCGGCCGTTCGATACACACCGGCGGGAGCCAGGCGTTTACATGGACGCTGATGGGCGGCATCGTTGGGTTGCCAAACCTGGCGGGGCGCAGTTACGCCGTTTCCAACAGCGCCAATGATAGCGGCGCCGTGGTCGGGACCGCCGCGACCACACTCTTCGGCTCTAGCCGGCTACCGGTGATTTGGCAAAACGGCGTGGTTTCGCAGCTTCCACTGCCAACCGGCGAAACACTCGGTGATGCGAACTCGGTCAACGCTTCAACGGTTGCGGTCGGCTCGGTCGACGGCGGAAGTTTGCAGCGCGGAGTGATTTATAGCGGTGGCAGCGCGACAATCATCACGCAAACGACGTCGAATGGAAGTTTTTTTGTCACAGCATTCGGCATTAATGATTCAGGCCGGGTCGTGGGTCAGGGCATCGATCCAAACAATGCCGCACGGAATGTTGGGATCGTGTATGACATCGGTCAGAGCATGGCATTCGAAGTCGGTGCGTTGCCGGGGTTCAATGGAGCGCTTGCGTTCGGTGTGAGTAACACAGGTTACGTCGTTGGCTCGAGCATGCAAAACCAGGGCTCGGGATTGCCGTTCATCTGGTCGGATCAAGGCGGAATTGTTGCCATCCCACTCGCCACAGGCACGAGCGAAGGGTCCGCGCGCGCGGTGAATTCAGCCGGCTGGGTGGTGGGAAACGATTCGTCGGCTTTCTCGATTCCGTTTCTTTACGACGGAGCAAACACCTATCGCCTTGCCGATCTCATCCCTCCGAACTCGGGCTGGGACCTATCAATGAACACTTTCTCGTCGGCAGACGGTATTAGCGAAGACGGCGTCATCGTTGGCACGGGTGTGCACAACGGCGACACTCACGCGTATGCGATGGTGCCCGTAGCGCCCAGCCCGACGCCCACGCCAAGTCCAACTGCTACGGCTACCGCGACGCCAACTCCGACTGCTACGCCCACCGCAACTCCGACACCTGCGCCAAGAGTTACTCCCACGCCAAGGCCGCGCCCGAGTCCGCGACCCCGACCGTAATTTGAACTGTAGAGGCAGGCGTGTCGCCTGCATGATATCTCCATAGCAGCCGGCACGGCTGCCACTACAGTAAACAGCGACATCGGAACACCGCGAAAAAATTAGTGTCCATTCGTGTCCATTCGTGGTTACAAAGGCCAGGGTTATGAACGAAACGCATCGCGAAGACCCGCACGCCCCGTTAAGTTACTATGGCGCGCGGCGCATCGTTTGGCTGGTGTTTTTCGTATTCGTCATCTGGCTGATGCTGCGCGCGCTGCAACCTGTAATCCTGCTGTTCGCGCTGGTCTTTCTTCTCGCGATGGTTCTGAATCCGATCGTCGTTTGGCTGCAGAAACACCGCGTACCGCGGTTCGTGGGTGTCATTTTCGTGATGCTAGCGCTAATTGCTGTCACGACGACCATCATCCTGTTTGCCATTCCGCCCATGAGCCGACAACTGCAGGAGCTCATGCACAGCACGCCAAACATGTGGCAAGGCATCCGCACCCGGATCGAGTCGCTAACGAAAAATTATCCGGAAGTTCGCGAGGCGTTACCGCGGACGGATGAAATGGCCGGTAAAGTCGGAACAGCTGCGGCTACAGTTGGAAATTTTTTACTGCGATCTACGCTCGGCCTGGTGGGAGGCGTGGCCAGCGCCCTGCTAGCGATTCTGTTGCTTGTGTTCGTGCTGGCGAATCCGCGCCCACTCGTAACTGCATACCTGGCGCTTGCGCCCGATCGTTATCGCGAGCAGGCGCATCGTACTCTCGGACGAATGATGCGACAAATGATTGCATGGGCGCGCGGCGTCGCGATCAACGGCGTGATTACAGGCGTGTCCATCGGTTCGCTGCTTTGGCTGGTTGGCGTCCAGCCGGCGTTCATATTCGGCGTGTTCGCGTTTCTAGGTGAGTTTTTGCCAAGCATCGGCGCTTTCCTCGTTTCCATTCCCATTTTGCTGGTCGCGCTGAGCATGGGCGCGACAAAATTCTGGCTCGCGCTTGGGGTGATCGTGCTGGTTTACCAGATTGAATTGAACGTCCTTGTGCCCGGCGTGCTCGGCAAAGAAATGCGGCTGCATCCGGTGAACATTTTGTTTTTTACCCTGGCGACCGCCGAATTGTTTGGGCTATTGGGATTGTTTCTCGCGGTCCCTGCTGCGGCGCTGGTGCAAATCGTCATCGACGAATTTTATTTGCAACCCCGCAAGATAGATGCCGCCGCGCTCGATCGGGAAGCTGCCGCTCTAGTGGAAGGCAGAAAATAACACTCGCGGAAGGCGTCCGTGCCAGACGCGAGCTGCGCACAGCGAAAACATCTGTCCCGGCGGCGGTCAGACATTGCCGCCGCAAGTGGTTGAAGAGAAAAGTTTTGACACCGCCCCATCGATTTCAGTAAAACCGGGGCTACGGAGGAATTCATCACACTATGTCAAAACTAAAGGTAACCTTTATAAGTTTAATGCTGCCGTTAGTTCTGCTGTTTGGTTCGCCCCACGTGGACTCGCCTGATTCCGGCACAAAGAACAACCAGAGTGGCGACCCCCCGAGCGGGACACTTCGGAAGATGATCGTTGAAAACGCGAGTGTAACGATGCAACTCGACCTGAACGGATTGAATGGAAGCAATTCTCTTGTGGCAAGGCCGGTCACTCTGCAATTTTCCGTGGCAGCCAATTCCTTCTTTCCCATTCTCGCTTTTAATGATCTGCTGCGGGCAGTTGAGCCGGGCTCAATGGCCTTGATCCCGCAAAATGTTCCGGCACTTCCTGTGCAATTAGGTGCGTCTGTCAAGCAGCTCGTAGTCGAAAAACTTCCGTCGAATCAATCTTTCGGTCTTGCCGTACGCGACAGCAAGACAGGTTTCACCTTTTTCAATGTTGAAGGAGGAGATTACGATTACAACGCCAACGCGCGGTCGCTTGGCATTACAGGTGGCCAACTTCTTATTTCGAAAGAGTTTGCTAAGGCTCTCGGTCGCCCATCGGATGCCGGCTCAATCGTTGGAAAAATTTCAGTCGGCGCAGCGATGCAGCCTATCGAGATCACGCAACTGGTGAACGGCAAGCCTAAGTCAGTGATGTTGCCCCCGTTGAACCAACGTGCCGGTCCGGGAGCGTCTACACTGGTGCCCGGGCCCGATATCATCGTTGGGGACCTGCCGGACATGGTGCAAATCGACCCAGCGGTGGGATCACAGGTCGGCCTGGGGGTGGCGACGACTTCCTGCAACAATGGCGATCAGCCGGTCAACTTTCTCGCATTACCAAACACAGATCATCCGTTCTTTCCGCAAAATCTTTATCGGATGAGCGGTGGCGTAGATAACCTTGAGCGGTTCGAACAAATTGGCCAGTCCTGGATTAAACACACGTTCGGCGCGGACGAACTGGACGCATGCGACCTTGGCTGCAACACAAATAATTGCACTCAGTTCTCACAGCTATGTCCGGGCTGTGCCGATCCGTATCTGGCCGACGAGAACGGACAGTACGACCTGCTTGGTTCACGCGCATGGGCCAATCCTTTTACCGGCGCGTTTCCGTCCACCGCGGCCGATCACAGCGGCCACAACCATGACGGCGTATCGCACCGGATTCGCGTTAATATCGCTGATCTGAACACAACGCTCAATCCGGGTGCGACCTATTTCGCGGAAGCGGCATACCTGGACCCGCAGGAGTACACGTGGTGTCAGGCCCATCCAGGGCAGTGTAACATGTATAACAACGTTTCCTACCGTCCGTTCCTTGTTAACGGCACAACGAACTTTACATTTTCCCCTCTTGACCAGACAGTGCGCATGCAGCCTGCCGTTATGGCTTGGACGGGCGCGACAGTGAATCAGGTTCAGCCTGATCCGGGAAACGATGGCATCTCGTTTGTGGGCTATAAAGTGACCAATCCCGCGCCGGGAGTCTATCACTATGAGTATGCCGTGTACAATTACAATCTCGATCGCAGCATTCAATCCTTTAGCGTGCCTTTGGGTGCTGGAGCCAATCTCAGTAACATCGGCTTTCACGCGCCGCCGCAGGAACCTGGCTGGGCAAACGACGGTACGGTTAACAACCAGGGTTACAGCAGCACGCCCTGGGTCGTCACTCAGGCGAGTGATTCCGTAACCTGGAACAGCGAAACGTTTGCGCAAAATCAGAACGCGAACGCGATTCGCTTTGGCACGTTGTATAACTTCCGCTTTGACGCAGACCAGCCTCCGCAAAGTGCCAACGCGACGGTCGGCTTCTTCAAGACAGGATCGCCCATTACTGTTGCAATCCAGGCTCCCGCAGGCGGTGCCTCGCCAACACCCACTGCCACGGCCACGCCGAGGCCAACTCCATCACCAAGGCCGATGGCGTCCCCAAGACCTCGTCCCACTCCACCGCCGCGCCCCTAGACTTGCTCCCAGTGCGCTACCGAGAAAGTAAAGAGTTTGTTAGAAATCTTTTTTTTGCTCTATCGCGAGCACCTGAGTAAAATGACTACTTCATCTCCACTAAGCCCAACCTAACAGAAGGATCCACCAAATGTCAAAGATAACAC
>JBARAJ010000246.1:0-78323 GCA_049791915.1 Candidatus Udaeobacter sp. | reverse complement strand
AACCACGGGCGAAGCCGTGGCATCCAAGGTGCGAACCACGTGCTGGCAAGACGCGAGGAGATGTTTTGGAGATGATGGATTCATGCTGAACGGCGGAAAGAAAGCGCAGTCAGCATCTCCCTCCAATCCAGCTGGAGCGATGTTTGTCGATTGGTGGGTCTGCGTGTTGACCCTCGTAAACGAATCCCGATTGTATATGACGTAATATGCCCACGTGCTGTCACTCGGATCGATGAGATCGTGACTGGAATCCCCACCGGAGAGCATGTCCCAATGAGCGCCTGCGCTGCTGAACACGACGCCGTTGTCTTGCGTTCCTGCCATCATGCTGCCGTCTGCGCTTAAAGCTACGCTATACATCAGCGCACCGGGAAGGTTTTGATTGAGGTTTGTCCAATCCAGTCCGTGGTTCATCGAGCTGACAACGCCTCCATCATTGCCGCCATAGACGACGCCAGAAACTGTGTTCGAAAAGGCGATCACTCGTTGATCGGTGTGTATCGAGCGCCTCGGATCGGGGTCCCCCCACCAGTGACCTATTTCCGTCCAGGTCGTGCCTTCGTCGGTAGTACGGTAAAGAGCCATGTTGCCTCCGAGAATGATCCGTGGGTTAGCGGGATCTACTGCGAACACTTGGAAGCCGATGTTCCCGTGGTTGTCGGCGCAGCTGTCGGAACAGATCGGTGGCTCAGGCGAGGGGTCATTATCACAAACCTCAGGGACCCAAGGGCAACGAGTCGGGATTTGGATCCAAGTCATCCCGCGGTCTGTAGACTTATACAAATTATGCTCGGGGTCTTGGGGTCCCAGAAGGTAAAGCGTGGAGCTTCGCCGAAGCGTCGACTTCACCACGCTTAGCCGATTGTGCGAGTTTAGAAGGACCTGATGTATGTTAATCCAGGAGTTGCCCGAATCAGTGCTCTTAAACGTCCCGTTGTTATCGGTAACGTAAAGAGTAGACGGGAAGCTGGAGGCATCGATCGCAACATCGTAGATTCCGCTCTGGCGAGTTTGCCTGAAAGTCGTGCCACTGTCAGTGGAGCGCCACAACCCGGAGGTGTTGCCAACGTATAGCGTCGTGCTCAATTCCGAGCCCGAGGCGTTCGGATCGATAGCAATTGCCCTCACGTACGTCCCTGCAAAGTGATCGTCGCCCAGGGGCCTACTCCAACTTAACCCTCCGTTGAACGAGCGGTAGAGGCCGACGCCATAAGGTCCGTAGTCGTCTCTTCCGGTGCCTGCGTAAACTATCCTGGACGCATTAGGATCAACGGCGATGGCACTAACACTCTGCGAAGTCCACGCGTCGGACAAATATTGCCACGCGAACCCGCCGTCGGTTGTCTTGGCCAAACCGCCGAAGCTTCCTGTATAAACAATGTTCGCGTTAAACGGATCGACTGCCAACGTCTGGACCATCGCGCCTGCATTTCCACCGTAGCTATTCTCAATGGGAAGCGCTATTGGCCAGGTCCACAACTGCGATATCTCCGGAGCCTCGGGCGACTTGAAGCTTTCGTTTTGCAAGAGCGGACTTGGAGGCAACATCCGTGCCATCGCTCGCCCAGCCTCGTACGCGGTCGGCGACACGCCTCCTGGCCCGGTGCCAAAAAACCGGTTAAGGAATTCACCACGCTTTTCGATGTATTCGGGATCTCTATCGCGCTCCCCCGGCTCGTCACCAACCGTGCTGGTGGCGTTCAGCGTACCTCGGCGCTGTGGATTAGCGATCGCGCTATAACATGTTAGCACCACACCTATGAGCATCAACGACGCTGCAACAAGGTATCTTTTCGAAGTCAGGCACTTTGTCTTCATGCCCGTTCCTTCGGAAACCTTTGTTGGACGTGGCAGACAAAATGCGAGAGCCTTGTTTTAACGGCCTAACGAGGCATTGCTGCGGAAGACAGTGGATGTTTACCCAGCCGGCCCGCGATGCTCTTCATGTAGAGCGTGACTGCTGGTGTTGTCTTTCGACAGACTCTGACTATGCCGGTCAGCGCACTGCTTTGCTGTATGTGATGGTGACAAAACAAAAAAGCCGTCACGTAATGGCGTGACGGCTTTCTTCGACAGTTGGATTACTGCCGCCTATTAGAAGAAATGGCTTACCATTTACTTAGTTACTAAACAACTACATGCGCCAGGAGCGCAAGCCCGAGGCAGGCGAGTACAAGCACAATGATACTGAGCATCCTATCTGGATCTTCGATAGACGTACTTGTTCCCTCATTTGTTTCGTCCTCCAGTGCGGACCGAAAAGGTATCTCAGGCCTCAGCTCTTGGGTTTCAGCGTCGTTTTGGATCGGATTGTTCATTTACCTGTTCCTTCGGAAAGTTTTAGCCGGCATGGCAAAAGAATTTGGATATCTTTTGCGCGGACCGCTGGGCACGATCGCGCGAATGGCACAAAGCGCGGAACGCTTCACTGAAAAATCAAGAAGATGGATCCGACCAAAGAATCGCCTTAAACCAGAGAAGAGTGCAGAAGCTATGGACGCAAACCAGTCCGCGCTGCTGCGCTTTGCTAACTTAACTGGTGTAGAGCACCTTCGTGCTGCCCGGCACAAGCTTCCCCTTAAGGTCAGTTTCGGTCCTTAAAACACAGAACTGTTTTTGCCGACCGCGCCGGCGCCGTCCACCCCAATAGAACTCCAGTGATTGCCGACTTGCGTGCGAACCGGGTACGGTCGCATCGATTCTCTTCACTTGGACTGCGGCCGGGTTGATCCCGAACTCCTTGAGTTTCATGATGTCGTCTTTTGGGACTTTTTCTTGGGCTTTCCTATATACGTCCCCGGCCAGGGCCGTTTCTGCGTCGGTGGCAGGCAATGACCTTGGAAGACACTCGCGAATTCCCGTGGCCAGTTTTGCGCGGGCGTCCCGCCGTCGCCGACGGCTTTGAATGGCAAGTAGATTCGTAGAACTTTGTGCGCTCTTCACCGGATGGATTGATGGATCCCCCAGCAAAATGAATTCAATCAGAGTCTTGTCGTCGGGGTCCGCAAATGTGTTATCGTCCAAACTGTAGAAGCTGTGGTAATCCTGCTTGGATGAGAGAAGAGCATTCCCAATCGACTGCCCTGCCAAAACGTTTTTCAAGTAGCTCTGGACAATCCAGTCGGCAGGCCCCAAACCCGAAGTATGAACCCATGCCATCATGGTGGGGCCCACGAAGCCGAGAGCGCCTCTGCGCAGATAGGTGCTCGCCACCGGCCATGTACGAGGGTCTTTAGGTGAAAAGATTTGTGCACCGTAACAGCACATCGTAGCGACCACTGTAGGAGCGTTGGGGAGCGCTGTCAGGATTGCGCTGGTGATTGCGGCACAGGAATTTGCTTTCGTGTGTTGGACTGCGTCGGGGAAACCCCAGAACGTAGCGTCCTCCTTATTGCCATGGCACTTAATCATGTGCAGTGCCGCCGAAAGCTCATCGCGTGTGGCGGGTGAATCGGCGGCGTCGGAATGCGGAGGGCATAGAAGCGGTTGCAAGGTAGTGTCGGTAAATGTTTTTTGCATGAATTCCGTCCCTGCGTCTTCGGCTTCGGCAGTACAAATGGCGTACGGAGCACTGTAAACAGAGGCAGCCTTCGGTTCCCAGTTGGTAGCGGTATCGAGATACGCGATGAACCATGCCGGGTCACCACTCCCGTCGGGGGCGCCAGGCTCGGATACCATATCGGGGATGCGACCGATTGCCCGCTCCGGAATGCGGTATGAGGGTGTCTCCGAAGGCGAAAAGGTCAAATGTGTCGCATAAGGATTGTCGGTCGGCACGATTTTATCGGTATCCGTGTTGATGTTATTTCCGAATGATGGGTTCGGGACTGGGAACATGGGGACTATGTCGTCACTTCCGAAGAGGACGAGATAGTCAGGCGCAGGCGTAAGCTTGTTCCATAGATCCTCAATGGCCTGTTTGATTTTCTCGGGAGTAGCTTCGCCTAAAACCGGCGCCACGCCGAGGTTATTCATTTCCGTAGGATCATCCACGTGCACGTGCACAGTCTGGATACCCCGTTTAGCATCCGCGCTTTTCCAGTCCTCGACTGCTTTGTTAATTTTGGCGAGCGCTTTCGGGTTGTATTTTTTTTCGAGGCGCGATTTGATTGTCACGCTTAGTTTTACGCTCTTGGTGTTTCGGAGAGTTGAGGGATTGGTTGGCATAGATACCTCCAGTTTCTAAGTAACGGGGACAGAAGGGGCTCGCTAATCATTACAACGTACCGATGTCTCGTATTGCAACACAAATTTCTTGCGAGCTTTACATGGCTCGCGAGACTCTTTCATGTCACCTCTACGCAAGAAAAAGCCGGAGAAAATAAACAGAAGAGATCAATCCAGAAAAATTCGTACCGAAGACGATGCTCTGTTCATTGTCAGGGTAAAAATAATAAGGGGAGGAAAACTGATCGAACAGTTGATGACCCCGCAGGACCTTCAGAGGACTGGTTTAAACAAGCTTACGGCTCAGGAACTGGCTAATCTGAACGAGTGGCTTGATCCGGATCTGGGAGGGTACGGGCTCGTGGTCGTAGATAGCTCCAGCTCTTGAGTAGCAGCGACAGAAAGTGTTCGCTCACAGCAAAAAAGTAACAAGGGCTTGGAGTGCAAGACAATTTTCTTGACGAGTTTTACGTGCGGTCGCAAGATTTCCATGCCACCCAATAAAGAACAGGAAAAATCACCTATGAACGGACAACCCAAAAAAACTGTTACCGCAGACAATGCTCTTTTCGTTGCTACGGTAAAAATCAAGAGAGGTAATAAATTGATCGAGCAATTGATGAGTCCGCAAGATCTAAAGGATACTGGTGTGGGAGACCTTACGGCTTCGCAAAAGGCTGCCCTGAACGCATTCCTCGACGCTAGTTTGGTCGTTGCCCCAGGGCCAAAGAACGAATAGAAGAAGGCTCTAGCTTAAGCCTCACTTCGGTGCGAGAGAGGCAACGATCCGTTCGAAGCGTGGATCGCCACGGAGCGGGTCCCAGAACGGCAGCAGCTTCAATTCGCCATAGGTAACTCGGATTGGGGGACGGATGGCGATGGCAAGCTGCTCGCAAGCGAGATCCTTATCACCAGCCCATGCAGCAATCGTTAATTGGATCTTTTTCCATCGGAGGAAGCTTAACTGCACGCCGGACTACTCCCGCCTATAGAAGAAGTGCCTTATCATGTGGCTAGTTACTAAACAACTACATGGGCCAGGACCGCAAGCCCGAGGCAGGCAAGTACAAGCACAATGATGCTGAGCCTCCTATCTGGATCTCTGATAGACGTAATTGTTCCCTCGTTTGTTTCGTCCTCCGGTGGACCGAAAAGGTATCTCACGCCTCAGCTTTTGCGTTTCAGCTTCGTTTTGGATCGAATAGTTCATTTACCTGTTCCTTCGGAAGTTTTTACCCGGCGTGGCAAGAAGGTTTTAGAATGTTTACCGTCGACTACCGTTCGGACAGATCGGGCGAATGGGATCAGGCGCGGAGCAGTTTGGCGAAAAATCAAAGGGATGACTGCGTCAAAACCGCTCCAACTCTTTGGCGATTCGCCTTGGCGTTTGCCGTAAACGAATGGGCGGACCAACAACCACGTTCAAGCTACGCCGATGAGACGAGTTTATGGCAAAGTCCGTCTCGCCCGGCGGACAATCCTAATGTGATCAGGCGGCTTTTATTGGGGACACCAATACGCGCGATGGATGGCTCAATTGCCAGGGCGAGGCGGACCGCACGAGCTCAATTTCGAGCTCCCGCTTTACTCAGCGATTATCAGACCCTTACCGCGCAGAAATGAAATTCTCGTCTGTCCAAAGTTCTTGTTTCCCTTTGATCCGTAGGTCAACATGACTCCATGATTACCAAAAAAAATACCCGGCTCCTAACAACGGTCACGTTGGCTGTGATTGCCATTGTCTTTGGCGTCTGTGGGTGTAACACCGAAGTAGTGAGAAACCTAAAGTACGGGTGGCCGACTCCGACTGCTACTCCGCATGCTGGTAAAAATGCGTGGGGTCCAGGGCCAAAGAACGAATAGAAGAAGTCTGTAGCTTAAGCCTCACTTCGGTGCGAGAGAGGCAACGATCTCTTCGAAGCGCGGATCACCACGGAGCGGGTCCCAGAACGGCAGCAGCTTCAATTCGCCATAGGTAAGTCGACTCGGCGGACGGATGGCGATGGCAAGCTGCTCGCAAGCGAGATCCTTATCACCAGCCCAGGCCGCGATCATTGCGAAGTATTTGACCATAGCGATGCCAAAAATTCGATCTTTTTCCACGGGAAGCAGCTCAACTGCGCGTCGGCCTTCCCGTAGCGCTTCCTCTTTCCGTCCGAGGCCAGCGTCGATCAGACCCAGTACGCAGAGCGCCGGACCGTAGCTTTCGGAAGCTTGAATAATTTGCTGCTGCTCCGCGCGCGCGGCGGTGAAAGCGACGCGGGCGCCTGCGTCATCCTTTGTCATGCGGGCGATAACACCTTCCATGAACCGCCGACTGAAAGTAACAGCGTCGTCGGTTAAAGCATCATTCTCACCGGCTGCGGTTAAGGCGTCTTTTGCGGCAACCGCGTTGCCCTCGGCCAGTGCGTAAAAAAGCCAGTACTCGGCGATGTCTCGAGTGGCAGCGGGATTTGTGACCCGAATCGAATCGATCAGTTGATGCAACGGGCGGGTATCAGCTTTCCAATAGAATTCCAGGGTCGCGAGCTCGAGCTTGACATCGATATTGTTCGGCTCGATTGCCAGCGCTCGGTCCAAAGCCGATTTTTGGTCGGCGAAACGGCGTCGGTCACGATAAGTGAGCGCAATCTGCTGGAGCGTGAAGCTGTTCCGCGGATCCAGATCAATGGCGCGCTCCAAGCTGCGGATCGCCTCTTCTTGTTTGCCCTGGCGACGCTCGATGTAACCCTTCAGCTCGAAAACACCCGCATCATTAGGCAAGGTTTTGGCAGCGACTTCCAATTCGGCGAGAGCAGCGTCGTAGTCGAGGTAGCCTCGGTAAAGGTTTTGCGCGCGTGCCAGGTGCGCTTCCCCCGCATCCGGATGCAACCGAAACGCCGCTTGGATAGCCGCTTCGGCTAATGCCAAGCGCGCGGGAGTATGGTCGGTGCCGAGGAAATAAAGCCGGTCGTGAGTCGAAGCGAGTAGGCAATACGCTTTGAAAAATGATGGATCACGCGCCACAGCCTCGTTCAGAAGATCAGCCGCCTTGACCAGATTCGCTTTTGCATTCCTGCTCGCAAGAAGGTCCTTGGCTCGTGCGTAGAGTTCGAAAGCAGGGATGTTATTTGTGGGGGCTTGCTCGATAGCAGTCTTTTCCCGCGCCGAAAGCGTGGCCTGCAATTGTCGGGCAATCCCGGTGGCGATCTCGCTTTGAATCGCGAATACATCAGCCACGTCGCGGTCATAAGTCTGTCCCCAGAGCCCCCGATTGGTGGACACATCGATCAATTGAGCGTTGACGCGCACTCGATTACCCGCTCGTTGGACGGTTCCCTCTACCACGCGCGCAACTCCCAGTTGCTGGCCGATCTTGCGCAGGTCGCGCGCGGCTCCGCTTTTGTATTGCATTACCGAGGTGCGGCTGATCACCTTCAAATCAGCCAGGCTGGCTAGCCGGGTTAAAATTTCATCCTGCACGCCATCGGCGAAATAGGCGTTATTCGGATCAGGGCTCAGGTTTTCAAACGGCAGCACTGCAATGCTCTTGTCGGGCGCGGCATTCAAAGCTGCATTTTCGACTCGCGATCGATATGCGAGGAAAAGTGTAGACACGCCGAAAACGATGGCGGTCGCGAGTGCGAGAGCGGCGCGTGTGCGTCGCACGCTGCGTACCTCCGGTGAGCAACGTCGCAAGCGCGCTGCTAACTCGTGTGTGCCGGGCCGCGAGGCCGGTTCGAATGCGAGCATCGATCCAAGCAGCGATTTCAGGCGGTGTGGGACGTGCGCTGCTTTGAGTTGTTCGATGGGAAGCGCATTTGATTTTTGAGCGCTATGGATCTCAGACAGGGTACGGCCGGCAAATGGCGGTTTTCCGGTAAGCGCGAACCAGAGCGTTTCGCCTAACGAGTAAATGTCGGAACGCACATCGAGCGCAGAATGCTCAAATTGTTCCGGACTGGCGAATGCCGGCGTGCCCACAAATCTGTCGTGGGTCAGCGACTTCGGATCCATTGTCGTGTGAAAGGCTTTAGCCAAACCGAAATCGATTATTTTCACCACTGGAATCCCGCTCTTGCGGAGCGCGCGTATTCTACTTCGCTTAGACTGGGCTTGATCACTCCCCACCACTTCGGGGTCATCCGCGTTAACGAGCATCAGGTTTGCTGGCTTTAAATCGCGGTGGACCAAGCCGTGCTTTTCTGCGGCGGCTAGGGCCGAGGTGACTTGCTGTGCAATTCCGATGGCGGAACGCGCATCGAGTGGCCCGGCGCGGTGAACGCGGCCATCAAGGGTCTCGCCCTCGATTAATTCCATTGCGTAAAAGTATTGGCCTGTCTCAAGTCGCATTCCGAATTGGTAGACGGTGGCGATGTGTTCGTGTCGCAGTGCTGCAGCCGCGCGCGCTTCGCGGACAAAGCGTTCGCGGGCGTCGGCGCTTCGTTCAGCGATATCGGTTTTAATGATCTTTAAGGCGACTTTGCGCTGGAGCGAGGTATCAGTGGCCTGATACGTAACGCCCATCGCTCCGCGGCCAAGCTCGCAGAGACTTCCATCCGCGTGACAATCGATTTCATACACACCAAAACGCGTGCTGCCCCCGAGAGCATCAGGGATTGAATCTTGCACCGTTTCTTCTTCGCTGCCGATTCCCGCTTGTAATAGACAAAACATGCAGCCGCCTCCGCCACCGAAAGTTTCCTCAAGCGCGGCGCCGCAGGTTGGACACGTTAGTATCTGCTGCGGGGAAGGCTGCATTTGTTTGGCCTAAGCGGCGAGCTTAGTTAGGCGATAACGGGCCAGCGATTGCCCGATCTTCCGCTCAATGTCTTCTTGAGCCTCGGGGGACATGTGGAGGTATCTTACAACACCTTTCATAGACCCGCTGCCAGGCTATGTCGAGAATAAAGCTGGCAATAGCTCGTGTCCAAGCACTGCCTAGTGTGCCTGAACGGGTTGAAGCATCGGAGGCTTTTTTGTGGATCGCAGCACGAAATCGTCTCCTATGACAATGAGTTCACCGTTAAATGGCGCCGAGGGTTTGATCGGAAACAGCGGTCGTAACACCGCAGATGCTTGCGATGCAAACGCAAGCGCAATGAGTATAGCCACTGCTGCACACGTCATTTTCATGGAAGTTCAAACTCCCTTCCCAGGTTGATTTCCTCTGCGATCAAGTTTTCGGCACGAATGTTTGTCTCCTCTGCCGTTTCAACACGGGCCCACTCTGCTTTAATCGCTTCGCCAACTGCAACGGGTAATCCCGTATCCAAATCGTAAACGATAAAAGTTTTCATGATTCAAATTTCCTTTCAGTTGTTTGTGATTTTGATCTCCACTGACGTACTTCGGGAGATCGCGCGCGATATTGCAGAAAATTTAACGAAAGGAGATTTACCCCGATCGCGGAAGGCAATGAAGTCGTGGCCCAATTAGGAGAAAGGCCGCGTAGCTATTCTCGCCTTAGAAGTTCTCAATCGACGCCAGATTCTCCCGTCCCAAACACCACATCTTTGGCACGTGATTGGTGCTTGATTCCGCTACCGTGCGGCTAAGACGCGGCACAGATATCGCAGTTCCTCGTCCACGTCTTGGGATTCAAAGACCGTATCGCGCACGACTTCGCGTAGAATCGCGCGATAACGTTTACGCAATCGGGCGACATCGCTGCGTAATGTCGTGACTGGCCGATGCGTTTGTTGTGCCATCTGTTCGTACGGGATCGCCGATTCTTCGGTGGCTGAAAGATATGGCATCAAATGGCTAAGGAGGTCTGCTTTGCCGGCTAGCGCGCACTCTTGCGTGAGCCGATCCAGCGCTTGCCGCAAAAGCAAGGCTGCCCACTCACGGTCGTAGACTTCCTCCGGTTGCCCTTTTGTTGTTCGCGCAATTTGTGCCTCCGCCTCTGCGGTAGCCTGATCGTCCAAGCTCGTAAGGATCATGCCGCCGCCGCGTTTCAAAGCCCGTCCACGATCGTGCGCGTCGGCGACGAAATGTTTCAATGTGCCGAGGAGAAAAGAACGGAACCGTCCTTTCTCGCGATCGGCGCGGGCGTATGCACGAGTCTCGATCAGATCAGCGAAAAAGCCCTGGATCAGATCCCGCGCATCCTCTGGGCCACATCCTTGCCGGCGTAAGAAGGAATACAGCGGACGCCAATAAATTTGGCATAGTTCTGACAGCGCATTGAATGCGTGAGCGGAAACCGTCGCCGAATTGCCCGCTTCGAGGACTATTGACCAACGAGTCGAGGCGAATGATTCATACCGACTTTCCGCCTCGCCGCGAGGGGGGACCGGCGATGTTTTCACGTGTGAACGACAATAAGTAACACGTCGCTTAGTGGCAAGACATAAGCAATATGAGGTAGACTGAGGCTAGGAATGATCTCGCTGCAGAAACGTTTCCTTTTCGTTCACATTCCAAAAACAGCCGGTAACTCGATTCAGAGCGTCCTGCGCGACTACTCGGAGGATCAACTCGTTGCTCTACGAAAGGAGCAAGACGGGATCGAGCGGTTCGGGCTGCGCAATCCAAAGTACAAGATCAAGAAACACTCGACGCTGAGCGAGTATCACGATGCGCTCGGGGACGAGCAATTTCGGAATCTGTATAAGTTCACCTGTGTGCGGAACCCATGGGATCGAATGGTGTCGTATTATTTCACGCCCACGCAAAATCCCGAAACTTGGAACCGGAAAAAATTTCGCGGGATAATTTCCAAAGCTGTGTCGGTGGCGGACTATTTGCGACTGGACAACGGCGAAGAGGACCCATTCGCCAATGTCGATTACATCATGCGGTTCGAAGATTTGGCCGACGACTTTCGCGCTGTGTGCACGGCGATTGGCGTTTCGCCACCAATCCTGCCGCAATACAACCGCTCAAGCCGCGAGCATTATTCAAAATATTACGATGACGAACTTCGCGAATTCGTGCGCACCCGATTCGCAGCGGAGATTGAGCGGTTTAATTACACGTTCGAAGAGCCATGAACGCAAAATGTGCTACGCGGATCCAGCGCCGCGCGTGAGCTTTGGTCCGTCTTTCGTGTCGCGCACTTCCCACCCGAGTGCAGAGATGCGGTCGCGTAGTTCGTCGCTGCGTTTCCAATTCTTTTCGTGCCGTGCGTTCTCGCGTTCTTCTGCGAGCTGAGCCACTTCATCCGGAATGGTGACGTCAGTATCAGTTTCAAGATCAAGGACAGTGTTGATCCGGTTCCACCAGTCCAGCCATGCGCTTGCCGAAACCGCGTCCATTTCGTTTTGATCCATCGCGCGATTGGTTTCACGAATGGATTCGAATAGAAAACCGAGCGCAGCAGAAATGTTGAGGTCGTCATCGAGCGCGTCTTCAAAAGCCGTGGTTGGACATTGCGCGTTGGGTGTTGGGCGTTGGACGTCTCCGCTTTTTGCGATTTGTCTTAGCCGCGCGAGCCACTCGTCGATTCGGGCTAATGACTCGCGGGCCTCATTCATTCCTTCCCAGGTGAAATTCAAAGGCACGCGATAATGCACACGCAGAAGCGCGTAACGGAGCTCGCGTCCAGTGTAACCCTTGGTCAGAACATCCGGGACGGTGTAAAAATTGCCTAACGACTTCGCCATTTTCTGGCCGTCCACCAGCAAATGCGCGCAATGCAGCCAGTAGCGCACGAACTTTTTCCCGGTCACGCCTTCGCTTTGCGCGATCTCCGCTTCGTGATGCGGGAAAATATTATCGACGCCGCCGCAGTGGATGTCGATCTGATCGCCCAGCAACGCCATGGACATTGCGCTGCACTCGATGTGCCAGCCGGGACGGCCCGGTCCCCAGGGCGAATCCCATTTCACGTCGCCGTCTGCTTCGTCCCAAGCTTTCCACAGTGCAAAGTCGCCGATGTGTTCCTTGTCATATTCGTCATGCTTCACGCGGCCTGTCGATTGCAACTGAGTCAGATCGAAGTGCGCGAGCTTGCCGTAATCCGGAAATTTGTTGATGCGAAAATAAACTGATTTGTCATCGGCCTGATAGGCGAGCCCTTTTGAAATCAGCGCACTGATCATCTCGATCATTCTGTCGATGTAGCGTTGGTCGGTCGCGGCCGGATATTCGTCCGCTCGCTTGATACGCAACGTGTGAGCGTCTTCGAAGAAAGCGTCTTTGAATTGTTCTGTGAACTTTTGCAGCGGAACGCTCGCTTCGCGCGCACCGCGAATCGTTTTGTCCTCCACGTCCGTGATGTTCATCACGCGATGCACCTTGTAGCCGCGCAGCTCCAAGTGCCGCTGAAGCAGATCTTCGAAGATGTAGGCGCGGAAATTTCCAATGTGCGCTCGGCTGTAAACAGTCGGACCGCATGTGTATATTCTGATTGGACGCGCCGTCGGATCGCGTGGCTCGAATTCCTCAATTTCGCGCGAGTAGGTATTAAAAAAGCGCAACGCCATGTGCAGTACGGTAGCGGCGGTTCACCTGGACCGCCACGGCGATTGAGGTCAATCGCCGCTACCGAGTATATCGACTGTGGCAATGGCGATTGCGGCGACGCCTTCGCCTTGGCCGATTGGGCCGAGCTTTTCGTTCGTCGTCGCTTTCACACTCACGTCGGATTCGCTCACGCCGATTGCTGCCGCAATGTTTTGTCGCATCGCCGGACCGTGCGCGGCGAGTTTTGGTGCCTCGGCGATGACTGTTGCGTCAACATTGATGACCCGCGCGTTTCTCTCGTTTAGCAAATTGCGGACCCGTTTCAAAATCTCCATGCTGCTGATGCCGCGAATTGATTCATCGGTGTTTGGAAAATGCTGGCCAATGTCGCCGGCGCCGATCGCGCCGAGCAATGCGTCGGCGATCGCGTGCGAGAGAACGTCGGCGTCTGAGTGTCCCTCCAGTCCGCGCGCGTGCGCGATCTCGACGCCGCCTAATATCAGTTTCAGTCCATCGGCGAAACGATGGATGTCGTAACCGATGCCGGAGCGGATCATGGGCTTCGTCTCGTTGAATCGTTGAATCGTTGAATCGTTGAATCGGTAAACCGCAAATCCGATGTAACGATGTAACGGTCTAACGAATTGCGTTCCCTGCTGAAATCATTCGTCATAGTTTCAAATCGATCAGACCGTTTGACGCGACGATGCTGTATTTGTCTTTCATGTTCTCGCGTGGGCGAAGATCGACAGTTCCACCGGCGTTTTGAACGAGGAGCGAACCCGCGGCGATGTCCCACAAACTGATTCCCGTTTCAATGTATGCGTCGAGTCTTCCGCACGCAACGTACGCCATGTCGAGCGCTGCGCTGCCGAGTACGCGGCATTTGCGCACGCGATGAATCATTTGCTGAAGCAGCGGAAAATTCGTGTTGATCGTCTCTCCGGTTTTGGCGAGACCGATCGAGATAACAGTTTCGGCAAGCTCCGCGCGATCGCTCACATGGATCGGAGCTCCGTTCAATTTCGAAACCTCGCCTCGTTGTCCGGTCCACATCTCGCTGCGAATGGGATCGTAAATCACGCCGACGACGAGCTCCTTGTGCAGGCGCAGCGCGATGGAAGTGCAAAAATGAGGAATGCCGTAGAAATAATTCACCGTTCCATCCAACGGATCGACAATCCATTGATGGTCGCTGGATTGATCTCCCACGATCCCTTCTTCGCCGTACAGCGCGTGTGCGGGAAATTCTTCGAGAAGCAATTTGCTAATCAATTCCTGCGCCTGAACATCGATCTCGAGTTTGATGTCGTGCGCCGCGAAAACCTTGACGAGCTGCCGCCCCTGGAAATTTTCGCGCAATAATTTACCGGCAGCGCGGGCGGCGTTCTCCGCTGCATCGAGGTAATGCTTCATCGGGAAGCACTACGTCGCACAAAGAATTCAAAGTGCACGATTGAAAACACACCAGCGAATTGTCATTCCGAGCGAAGTCGAGGAATCCCACAGCAAAACCTCAAGGCGACTCCTCGGGATCCTTCGACTTCGCTACGCTCCGCTCAGGATGACATAGACATTTCGCTAGGCCGGTAAAAAGAAACCGGGAGGGAAATAAATTCTCCTCCCGGGTTGAAGTTAGGGTTGTGACCCCGAAGAAATTCGGGGCCGTTAACACAGCGATGGGCTTAGTGCCTCTTTTTCTTCGCTGTTTTTTTCTTTGCTGCTTTTTTCTTTGCCATCGACTAATTCCCCCCTTTCAATCCGCAACGCGCGGGGCATTGTGAAGAGTTGTGGGAATGACTTCACTTATGTGCGTTCAGTAATCATCACATTTTTTTTGTCAAACGTTTTTGTTGCGAATTTAAAAAAATTTTCACCAGCTCGCGCGCGAGAAACGTTTTCGGCGCGCGTGAAATTTTCTTCGTTTCGCCATCACAAAATAGAATCAGCAACTCATTTTCGTCGGTCTCCATTCCGATGCGCGCATCATTCGCGACAATGATATCGCAATTCTTTTCGCGCAGTTTTTTCGTGGCGTTTGCTTCGAGTTGATCAGTTTCCGCGGCAAAGCCGACGAGAAGAAATTTCCGGTTCTGTCGTCGGCCTAACGACTGGAGAATGTCGCGCGTGGGAACTAATTCGAGCGAAATTCCATCGGCGCGTTTTTTAATTTTTACAGGCGAGACTTGAGCCGGCTTGTAATCCGCCACCGCAGCACAGAGGACGCAAATGTCCGAGCTGTCCGCGTGTTGGTGAACGGCGCCAAACATTTCGTCACTTGTCGAAATGGAAATGAATTTGGCGTTGCGCTGCGGCGAAAGATTCACTGGACCGGAAATCAGAATCACCTCGTGCCCGGCATCCAATGCTGCTTCGGCGATGGCGTAGCCCATTTTTCCGGACGAACGATTGGAGATGTAACGAACTGGATCGATCGGTTCGCGCGTCGGACCGGCGGTAATGAGAAATGTCACGCGATCAGTTTGTCGTGCCGGGTAAGAAGAAATTCCGCACGGAAGGCGATCTCGTTCACTTTCCACAACCGGCCGAGTCCTTCGTATCCGCACGCCAGCATTCCTTCTTCCGGCCCGATGAATTCTGCGCCGCGCGCTTTGAGTTTTTCTACGTTCTCCTGCGTCGCGGGATGCGCCCACATTTTTCCGTTCATCGCCGGCGCGATCAGAATCGGCGCGCGGGTGGCGAGCGCAATGGCCGCGAGCGGATGACCCGCCAGACCGTGCGCGAGTTCGGCGAGTATGTGCGCAGTTGCGGGCGCGATGAGCAGCAGGTTGGCGCGATCCGCAAGGTCAATGTGGCCCGGTCGCCAGCTTTCCTTTTCGTCAAAGAAGCTGACGATCACCGGATTTTTCGACAGCGTCTGCAACGTGAGCGGCGAAATAAATTCGGCTGCGTCGTGTGTCATCACCACGAAAACCTCATGGCCCTGTTTGACCAGCAGACTCGCAAGCTCTGCGGATTTGTATGCGGCGATCGACCCTGTGACGCCGAGCACGACCGATTTCCTGCCGGCGGGAATGTCCACCACTTTTCGGGGATTGGTTTTCTCCAACTTACGTCTGGAACTTTTCTCCATCGCAGCCATATCGATCAATTTGGCGTCAGCCGCCTGCTCAAGAACGTTTCAGCAGACATGATGTTGCGGACGTTTTCGAGATCTTCTTCGACTGAACCGCTAACGATAGTGTAACGGTAATCGCGCCATAATTCCATTTCTCGTATGGCGGTGGCGAGACGCGACTCGATCTGCTGCGCCGTTTCGGTTCCGCGTTTCATCAATCGCCTTCGCAACTCTTCAACGTCAGGAGGCATGATGAAAATGTCCGCCAACGCCTGCCGAACAATCGGATCGTCGGAATTGCGAATGGTAGCGGCTCCTTGCGTGTCGATGTCGATCAGGACATCCACACCATTTTTCAAATTCATCAGGACCGGTTCGCGCAATGTGCCGTAAAGATCTTCGTGCACTTTCGCGTGCTCCAAAAACTCGCCAGCATCGATTCGTGCATGAAAATCTGACGCTGAAAGAAATCGGTAATGTTCGCCGTCAATTTCGCCGGCCCGTGGCGCTCGAGTCGTGCAGGAGACGGAATAAAAAAAGTTTCCGGTTTTTCTCAGCGCTTGAACGACAGTGGTCTTTCCCGCGCCCGATGGAGCGGAGATGACGAAGAGAATTCCGTGCCGGCTGAATCGGTTACTCAAGATTTTGAACTTGCTCGCGGATCTTCTCCAGTTCGGCTTTGCAACCGATGACGCGTTGGGAGATTGCAGCGTCATTCCCTTTCGCTCCGAGCGTGTTGAGTTCGCGAAAAATCTCCTGCGTGATGAATTCGAGTGTGCGTCCAACCGGCTCTTTGCTGCGCAAATGATGGGCAAATTGAGCAAGATGACTCTCAAGCCGCGTCAGTTCTTCCGATACGTCAGCGCGATCGGCGAAGAACGTAATTTCTTTCAAGACGCGCTCGTCCTCGTTACCCAGCGGTAGCCCTGCTTTTTGGATTCGATCGAGCAGCGCAGCGCGATACCGTTTCACCACGTCGGGATGCAGTGCCCGGACTTCCTTGAGTTTTTTTCGAATTGCTTTGAGGCGGTGAATCAAGTCCTTGGCCAGATGTTTGCCCTCGCGTTCCCGCATTTTTATCAGATCGGCGAGCGCGGCGCGCAGAGCGCGTTCGACTGCCGGCCATGTATCTTCGGGATTCAGGGCTTCTTCTGGGAACCGCATAACGCCAGGCGCTTGCAGGATCGTGGCGATGGTGATCTCGCCGGGCGCGTTCAATTCCTTTTGCAACGAGCGCATCGCTTCGTGATACGAGCGGGCGAGTTCCGTATTGAGCGCGAGGTTCCGCGCGCCGTTAGCGCCGCTGTGAAGACTGACCGTCGCATTGGTGCGACCGCGCGAAATATTTTCGTTGATTGTCTGGCGAATGCGCGGCTCGAGTTCAACGAGATCGCGCGGCAAATTGATCACCACGTCGCTCTGTTTCCGGTTCACGGAATTTAGCTCGACAGTAAATTTTGTTCCTTCGTGATCGGTCTCGCCACGACCGTATCCAGTCATACTTCGCATACGTCGAAAGCTTATCGCAGAGAAGTGTTCAACGTTCAACGAGCGTTTGGATCAAGGTTTGCGCAGCGCGCCGGTGTGGTGAAGGCATTGCGACCTCCTCGATGGATCCAAACCACCGCTGTCCGGGAGCGAGTCGCTTTTGCGGTGGGCGACGATACACAGAAAGCGTGACTCGATGATGGGTGAATGGAAACACGGACTCATAAACTGGCGGTCGGTGAAAACGCCGCTGCTTTAAGCAGTCAGGTTCGAGCCGTGGCAAGATCCACATGCCGCGCCAACGGTGCCGCGATTGCTCGAGCAGAATCCGGCTGCGCCTAACGATCAGTGCGTGCTTTTCGATGAGTTGCTCCGTTTTGGGTCTCGATTTCCTTACGGGAAGCGCAGCCGGATTTTTTGCGCGGCAAAACGCTTTAACCGGGCACACATTGCATTTTGGCTTCCGGGCTACGCAAATGAGCGCGCCAAGATCGAGCAGTGCAGAGTTGAAAGTGGCAGCATCGGATTTTGGCAGAAGGCTCGCTGCATGTTGCCAAAGTGTTCTCCGGCCCGCGTCGGAATCGATCGATTCGCGCAAATTGAAAAGCCGAGCCAAAACGCGACCGGTGTTCGCTTCGACGATCGGAACCGATTGACTGAAGGCAAAGCTGGCCACTGCATGCGCAGTGTATTTCCCGATTCCGGAGAGTTGTCGCATTTGCTCGATTCCCCGCGGGAAGTTTCCGTCATGTCGATGCATAATCGCTTTTGCTGTGGCGTGGAGATTTCGCGCGCGAGCGTAATAGCCGAGGCCTTGCCACGCGCGAAGCACCTCATTTTCCGAAGCGCGTGCCAATGAGGCGAAATCGGGAAATGTGCGGAGCCACTTGTGATAATACGGGATGACGGTGGCGACCTGCGTTTGCTGGAGCATGAACTCGGAAACGAGGATTGCGTACGGATCGCGGGTCCGGCGCCAGGGGAGATCGCGCCCA
The DNA here is from genome assembly GCA_049791915.1 of Candidatus Udaeobacter sp. Taxonomy (GTDB): domain Bacteria; phylum Verrucomicrobiota; class Verrucomicrobiia; order Chthoniobacterales; family UBA10450; genus Udaeobacter. The sequence goes on along the minus strand of JBARAJ010000246.1, from coordinate 60,203 downwards.
TGCCGACGATACCAACTCAACAGGCGACGACGAAATTTGGCCGATTGGAAAGCCACAGATGCACGCAGACTAACGCGGATTTTTTTCGAACTGGATTGCTGAACTCGTTCTGATCTGTGTTTCATCTGTGTTAATCTGTGGAGTCAATGAATTCATACACGCACGGGCTTACTGACGAGCAAGTGAGAAAGCTTCGCAGTTTGCTTGAGGAGTCAGGTTTCGAGTTCACGTCGAAAGAGTGGACCATTTTTTTTGCGCAAAAGAACAAGCTGAGCGTGGCGGTTTATGAGAAGGGTCCAAAGGTGCTGGTCCAGGGTCGGGGGGTGGAGGAATTCGTGCAGTTCGAACTCGAGCCGAAGGTTCTTGGCGAAGCCAAACTCGGCTACGAAGAAGTGCACTCGCCCGAAATGTTCGAGCCGCATTTCGGTGTGGACGAGAGTGGGAAGGGCGATTTCTTCGGGCCTTTGGTAATATCCGGGGTTTACGTCGATCGCGGTATCGCGCGCAAACTTCTCGATTCTGGCGTCGTGGATAGCAAGCGGATAAGCTCAGATGCGCGGATTCGCGCTCTGGCGGACACGATTCGGAAAACGTCACAAGGTCTGGTGGAAATGGTTCTGATCGGCCCGGCCAAGTACAACGAGCTATACGAGAAGTTTGCCAATTTGAACCGTCTGCTTGGATGGGGGCACGCACGGGTGATCGAGAATTTGCTGGCGCGAAAGCCGGGCTGCCCGCGGTCTTTATCGGATCAGTTCGCCGACGCGCGCGTAATCAAGGAGTCCTTGATGAGACATGGGCGCAACATTGTCCTTGAGCAACGGCCACGAGCGGAATCCGACATCGCGGTGGCGGCGGCATCGATCATCGCGCGTGAGGGATTTATCAATTGGCTCGAACGCAAAGGCAAGGAACTCGGTATGCGATTGGAACGCGGCGTATCTCCGGGGGTGAAAGAGACTGCCAAAAAGTTAGTTGAGCTGAACGGGCCACAGGCATTGCGCGAAGTAGCGAAAGTCCATTTCCGCACCGCGCATGAGATTGCTCCGGAGAATTACGCGGCGCCGCCAGCTCGTGAAGATTGGCGACGGCGCACTTCCGCAAAGGCTGGCAAGTGAAGCGTTGAAATGCCGGCTTCAAAAAATTGCTTTTTTGTGCTTCATTTGGCCACCGACAGAGTCACAAGGAACGATTACTTAAATAGATATGGCGAAATTAACCAAGCGCGACATTGTGGTGTCGATCAGCAATCAGACCGGGATGGTTCAGCATCAGGTCTTCGATGTGGTGCAAAAGACCCTTGATAAGATCACCGACAGCCTGGCCAACAATATTCCGGTTGAATTGAGAAACTTCGGCGTGTTTCTACCCCGCCTTACCAGACCGCGGATCGGACGAAACCCTAATCAACCGGGTAGCAGTTTTGTCATTCCTCCGCGTGCGACGGTGAAGTTCAAGGCGGGTAAAATCATGCGGCAACGCGTGGAAAAGCTCTCTCGCCAATTAAAAGAAGCGGAAGAGCGAAAAGTTAAGGCAGAGGTCGGCGCGCACGCTGGCGAATAACTGGAGCTGATCGGACAATTGCGTCTGCAACCAGATTCGCAGGACCGGATTGTCTGTCCTCACGAGTCAGGAGAGCAAGCTCTGTATCGTTTTCTCCAGGCGCTCAAAATTAATCGGCTTCGTCAGGTGTTCAGCGAAGCCTGCTTCTCTGGCTTGGTTCACGTCCTGTTCGCTGCCGAAACCGCTCAAAGCGATCCCCGGCAAACGTTTGTTGAGACGCACTTCGCGCATTAACTCGTAGCCGCTGCGATCGGGTAATCCGATGTCGCTGATGAGCAGGTCGAATTCCTGGGTGCGGACTTTCTCCACAGCCTGCTCTGCGGAATGGGCGACAGTTATCTGATAGCCGCGACGTTCCAGCATTCTCTTCATGCCGAGACAGGTATCGTAATGGTCGTCAACCAGCAGGACGCGCCGGTGACTCGCAACAGCGGGGTCCGGCTTCCGATCAACTGGTCGATCCTCCGCGTGCCCATCGCGCTCAATGGGGCTCTCAATGGTTTTTAGCTCGACTGTAAAAGTGGCGCCTTGATTTTTCCCGGAGCTTTGGACGCGAATGTGTCCGCCATGCGCGTCGATCAACGTCTTTGAAATCGTCAGACCAAGCCCGAGTCCTCCAAATCGGCGGGTGATATCACTCTGTCCCTGTTCAAATGCGTCAAAAATTTTACCGATTGTTTCGGACTCAATGCCAATCCCGGTGTCGATAACGCGTACCTGGATTTTATCCGGCACCGGATTCAGAGTTTCGATGGTAATTCGTCCTTTTTCCGGGGTAAACTTGACGCTGTTCTTGATTAGGTTCCAAAAAACCTGCTGCAAGCGTGCTGGATCGCCTTCCACGTAGGTGTGAACCGCGCGAAGTGCAAAATTCACTTCGAGGTCTTTCGCCTCGATTTCGTTGCGGCATATCTCGTACGCGCGCTGGAGGATTTGGTGGATGGAAATAGGTTCGAAGCTCAGTTGGAGTTTGCCTTTCGAGATGCGAGTGATGTCCAGCAAATCGTCGATGAGGCGTGCCTCCAATTCGACATTTCGGCGGACCACCTCAAGCGCTTCCCTGACAGGCCTGGAATCCGGCATCTCGGCTTCGAGTTCTCCCACCATGGCGATCACGGGCGTGAGAGGACTGCGCAACTCGTGAGATAGTTGTGCCAGGAACTGGTCCTTCGCTGCGTTTGCAGCAATCAACTCCTGACGCAGCGTGACGTCGCGCGTCTTGTCTTCCACCAGATAAAGCACGCCTTGAACCGTTTCCTTCACCCCTTGCAGTCGGAGCAGATTGATGTCGAGGAAATGCGTTACACCTGACTTATTTTTCAACGGGTGCTCGATCAGTTGAAACGGCGTTCCAAAGTTAAGGACCCGCTCAACTGCACCGGGGGGCGCAATCTTTACATCCTCACAGGTGATCTCGGTAATGTCGCGACCCGCAGGCACTTCTCCGAAACGTTCGGCCATCCGCGCAAATGCATCGTTGGCATGAAGAAACCGACGAGAAACTGGATCGACCAGAGCGATCCCGCCAGGCATGTTCGCCAGCATTTTCTCGTTGAAGATAACCTCACGCTCGAGTTGCTGCTTTGATTCCAGTTGCCGTTGGTAGAATCGGCTGCCCAGCCAGGCGAACACAGCCGTCAGAACAACCAGCCAGGCTGTCAGGACCGTCATTCGACCGAGAAGATCGTGAACCGGTTTGTAAGCTACAGGGAGCGGTTGCTCCACCAATGCCACCCAACCAGTCGATTCGATGCGACTGAAGGAATAAAGCTTATCGTGATATTCGAAGTGTCCACTCTTGCTCTGCCGAATCTTGTTGAGCAGTTCGCCGCTCTCAGGTGAAGTGGCGCGGGGATTTGGTTTGAAGTCATTGGCGAAAAGCGCCGCACCCGTTTGGTCTAGGACCTGGAAAACGAAGCGATCGGAAAACTCGATGGTAGACAGTCGCTTGCCAATTCGTTCTATAAGGACTGAGTCGCCAACGAATCCAAGAACCGTCCTGTCAGGGGCCCTTATAGTGGCGACAATATCGGTGACCAGGCGCCCATCGGAGAATCTCGCGTGAACCGAAGACACGGTCGGTTGTTCCGATGCAGTCGCTTCTCCACGCCAGTGATTCGCCCCAAAATCCTTGCCTACCAATTCGGGCGTCGTCGGGATTGAGCCGAGTAAAGCGCCATCCGGTGCAGCAAGAAACATCCCGTCAATGTTTGGATGCGAATAGAAGGCGGAGTTAACCCACTGTTGGGCGGCCGGCGCGGGATTCGGCGAACTGAGAATCCTGGCGACCTCCGAAAGGGTCTCGTAATAATTGATCATGGCGCTACTGCGGCTGAGGTCGGTTCCGACCACGTGACCAAGCAATTGCACCAGCGTTTGCCGATCTCGCAAGATGCGTGATTCCAAAGTGTCGCGCAGGATCGTGTAGGAGACGATCAGCGTCAGGACTGACGGGATCCATCCCGCCAGCAGAATCGGAATAATGATCTTGGAACGCTCGAAACGCTCGCGCCTTCGTTTCGTCATGAAATTTCCCAATAAAATGCCGGTATTTAGTAGAAAACGGCTGAGTCACCGTTAACCTGCTGACCGTCTCAGGCAAGAGGGAATTCCGGTAGATTCAGCCGATTTTCAGATGCACAGTGCCCGCTAAAGAACGAGATCGCCAAACCGTTCGGTGCCGCAATTACGAATTCGATGAAAGAGTGCTGTATATCAACACGATGTGACCGGGGTTTTCACTGGCAACCGTTTGATTTTTGGATTGACGCAACTGTTGGAAATTGCATCATGTCGGCCTGACTGCGTCATCCATTCGCAGCCATAGCAATCTCCATGCAAGAAAGCATCGGACATATTATCTGGTCGACCTGTTACCTGAGCGTGCTCATCGGGCTTTCCGCTTATGGGATCCATCGCTATTTCATCATTTATTTGTATTTGAAACACCGTAAGCGGCCACCGGTTCCAGCCCGCTATTTTGAGAAACTGCCGAAAGTGACAGTGCAGTTGCCGATTTTCAATGAAGTGTACGTGGCCGAGCGATTGATCCGTTCTGTGAGCGAACTCGATTATCCACAGGACCTTCTGCAAATCCAGGTGCTGGACGATTCAACGGATGAGACACGCGAGATCACCGCGGCGTGTGCTGAGGAATTGCGCCAGCGCGGCTTTAACGTCCAGCGGATCCATAGGACTGATCGGACCGGATTTAAGGCTGGCGCCCTCGCGGTGGGACTCGCTGCTGCGGAAGGCGAGTTTCTTTGCATCCTCGACGCCGATTTTGTTCCGGAAAAGGACTTGCTCAAACGTACCGTCCATTTCTTTACCGATCCAAAAGTCGGAATGATTCAAACGCGGTGGGGGCATTTGAACCGGGGCTATTCGCTGCTCACGCGCATGCAGGCAATCTTTTTAGATGGACATCTTTTGCTTGAGCAAATCGCGCGTAGCCGCAGCGGCCGGTTTTTCAATTTCAACGGGACAGCTGGTCTGTGGCGACGTTCATGCATCGAGCAGAGCGGCGGCTGGCAACACGATACGTTGTGCGAGGACCTCGATCTGAGCTATCGGGCGCAACTCGTAGGCTGGAAGTTCATTTATCTCTCTGATGTCGTCACTCCGGCAGAGCTGCCGGTGGACATGAATGGGTTTAAGTCTCAGCAGCATCGGTGGACAAAGGGTTCAGTCCAGACATGCAAGAAATTGTTGCCGAGCGTTTGGCGAAGCCAGCTACCCTTTCCAATTAAGCTCGAAGCCACCGGGCATTTGATGTCGAATTTCGCTTACCTGCTGCTGGCAATGCTTTGCGTCCTTTTATATCCTTCCACTGGCGGCCCTCCGGTTGGCTGGATTCGCACAGTGCTCGTCGACATTCCGATTTTTCTCGCAGCATCGGCGTCGGTCGGGCTTTTTTACATTTGTGCCCAACGCGAGTTGCATCCCCGAACATGGATCAAAGAGGTACTTTTTCTGCCATGTTTGCTTGCACTAGGAATCGGTCTCTCGCTCAACAACGCGCGGGCAGTGCTCGAAGCGATGGTTAACCACAAATCGGATTTCACTCGGACGCCAAAGTACGGAATTGAACGCAAATCGCAGTCGTGGCGAAGCTGCAAGTACCGGCCGCTCAAGTCGGCGCTCCCACTCGCGGAACTGGCGTTTGCCATCTATTTCAGCTACTTCGTCGTGCATGCTATTATGCACCGGCAATTTTTCTCGGTCCCGTTTCTGCTGATGTTTCAGGGTGGATTTCTCTACGTCTTTCTCAGTTCCGTCGTGAGTGGTTGGTCAAAATTCAATCTTGGCAGTTCACGAGCGCGGGCCACAATTCCCGCGTGACAAATCGAAATTGTCGATTAAGAGTTTCGGCCATGCTTCGGCCGCTCGGAGTCATTCTTAGTGTAATCTCAGCTACGTCTGCGTTTGCGGTCGCGCCGCTGGATACTTCGAACCAGGTGATCATCAGCGTCCGTGATCAGAAGCTGGTGCTTCTGCGCAACGGCGGCAAAGTGGCGACCTATCCCATATCAACGTCAATGTTCGGCTTGGGCGACGCGTGGGGACGAATGACCACTCCTCTAGGTTATTTAGCGGTAGAAAAAAAGATCGGTGACAATGTGCCGGTCGGCGCGGTTTTCCATAAGCGGCGGTTGACAGGTGAAGTTCTTCAGCCCAATGCTCCCGGCCGCGACCCCATCACTACGCGCATCATCTGGCTGCGCGGGCTCGAGCCGCAGAACGCGCACGCATTTCAACGCGGCATTTATATTCATGGCACACCCGAAGAAAAAAAGATCGGTCAACCAGCAAGTTACGGCTGCATCCGCATGAAATCGAAGGACGTCGCCGAGCTTTACGACCAGGTGCCGCTCGGTGCTGTGGTGCAAATTATTCCTGATCGGTTGCCCAAAATGGAAAAGGCGAAGCCGCGTCAGGAAATGAGCGGCGGCGTGGTCGCTACTGCAAACGTAACGCCGGAGCCGCCACCGCAGATGACTGTCACGAAGGCTGCAAACGTAACGCCGCAACCGCCACCGCACGTGACTGCCACTAAGGTTGCAAAAGTAGCGCCGGAGCCGCCACCGCAGATAAGTGCAACCACGCTGGCGATGCCACCTTCCAGTTCACTCACCGTAGAACAAATGCGGACGGCTGGAGCGCTAGCCGGCGCCAAGCAAAAAGCAAAACTCGCAACGAACAAACGCTTATAACAAGCGCGCTAGCGTTCGTTCGTTCGATAAAATTCTTGATCGCCGATGGCCAACACAAGATCAGCCGGTAAACGTTCGCGACAGACACTTAGACGAGCGGCGCACAATCGAAGCGTTAAGACGCACCTGCGCAGACTGCAAAAACAAATCCGCTCCACGCCAGAGCGCGCCGCCGATCAAATTCGCGCGGCGATTTCTGCTATCGACAAGGCCGCCAAGAATGGGGTCATTCATCGCAACGCCGCCAATCGTCGCAAGGCGCGGCTGAACAAGGCGCTCGCTGGGACGAAATAGTGCACTGTAGCCGCCTCGCTATGCGAGGCGCCGGCTGACGCCCTTGCAATATGCCCCGCGCGGTTTGCAGAGACTCGACCACAGTAAATGCTCGTTGCATATCGTAGTGGCCGGATAGATTCTGTGAAATGATTCCCGCGATTCTACTCGTTTTGTCAGTGGTCGTTTATCGGGTCACGACAGGCTTGCTGATTCATTCCGGGGCGGGCTGGCTTTCTAACTTCGCGCCACTCGCCGCGATTGCTCTATGTAGCGCTGCCTATTTCCCCAAAACATACAAGTTCTCGGTGCCGCTGCTGACGTTGTTCATTTCCGACGTGATCATTAATCTCCGCTATGGTGCGCCGCTGCTCGATCCGCAGATTCTCGTCCGTTACGGCGCGCTGGCGCTCGTCGGATGCCTCGGCCTTCTTTTGCAGAGTCGAGCGTCGCTGAAGACGCTTTTGCCTGCATCGATTGTCGCTTCCACGATGTTCTACGTCATCACGAACACGTTCTCGTGGTTAAGCGATCCGGGGTACGCGAAAGATTTTGCCGGACTGATTCAGTCGCTGACTGTTGGCTTGCCTCAATACAGCGCGACACCGACCTGGATGTTTTTCCGCAATTCACTCGTCAGCGATCTTATTTTTACTGGTCTTTTTGTTGTTTGCATGAACGCCGGCCGAAGCATGGGGAGACCGCGGGAACGCGCTTCGCAGTTCCGTCCTGTCGCTGCTGGATAATTAATTATGCAGCCGGTGGAGCAGCGCGACGAAGTCGAGATGCTGTCGCTAATGCTGTTGATCCGGCGCTTCGAAGAACGGGCCAGTCAGCAGTATCAAGCGCAGAAGATTGGCGGCTTTTGTCACCTTTACATTGGTCAGGAAGCTGTCGTGACCGGGGCGATCGCTGCCGTGCGACCGGATGATTACGTAATCACTGCTTACCGTGATCACGGGCATGCCTTGGCCCGGGGCACTAGCGCGAATGCATGCATGGCGGAGCTTTTTGGAAAAGAGACCGGCTGCTCGCGTGGTCTCGGCGGATCAATGCATTTTTTCGATAAGCGACACCACATGTATGGCGGCCACGCGATCGTCGCCGCGCACGTTCCGCTGGGGGTTGGGTTGGCCTTTGCCATCAAGTACCGCGGCGAGGATCGCGTCACGCTCTGTTTCTTCGGCGACGGCGCGATTAATCAAGGGTCTTTTCACGAAGCGTTGAATCTCGCGGCGCTGTACAGGCTGCCGATCATTTTCATTTGTGAAAACAATCTTTTCGCCATGGGCACATCGGTGACACGATCAACATCGCTCAAGCAGATCGTGGATCGGGCAGAGGGGTACGATATCCCCGGTGAGATCGTCGATGGAATGAACTTCCGCGAAGTGCGCGACAAAGTCGCTGAGGTCGCCGATTCGATCCGGAAAGAATCGCATCCGGCGTTTCTGGAAGTGCGCACGTATCGCTATCGTGGCCATTCCATGTCGGATCCCGCCAGTTACCGGACCAAGGACGAACTCGAAAAATATCGCCTTGATGATCCAATCATTCGTCTGCGCGCGCAGCTTACGCGCGAGGGAAGATTGACGAACGAACAGTTCGATCAGCTCGACAAGCAGGCCAAGGAAACAGTGCTCGCTGCAGTAAAGTTCGCCGAAGAAAGTCCCCAGCTACCGGTCGAGAAACTTTACGATTACGTGTATTTCAACGGAGCTAAGTCGTGAGAGAAATCACGTATCGCCAGGCGTTGAATGAAGCGCTCGCCGAAGAGCTGGAGCGTGATCCCAACGTTTTCTTGATGGGCGAAGAAGTCGCCGAATATCAGGGAGCGTACAAAGTGAGCGCCGGGTTGCTGCAGCGCTTTGGTTCGAGACGCATCATCGATACCCCGATCAGCGAGAATGGATTCGCCGGTTTGGGCATCGGCGCAGCGATGGTTGGGCTGCGACCAATTATTGAATTCATGACGTTCAGCTTTTCGCTCGTGGCTTTCGACCAGGTGGTGAACAACGCGCCGAACATGCTCATGATGTCAGGCGGCCAATTCAATATCCCGATTACGTTTCGTGGGCCGAACGGCCCGGCACATCAGCTTGGAGCGACCCACTCGCATGCAACAGAAAATTTCTACGCCAGCGTACCCGGTTTGAAAGTTTGCACCCCGGCGACGCCGCGCGACGCAAAAGGCTTGTTGAAAACCGCGGTGCGCGACGATAACCCGGTGTTGGTCCTTGAAGCGGAACTACTTTACAGCTCGAAGGGAATGGTCGAGCCACCCGATGAAGAACTGCTCATCCCTTTGGGTAAAGCGGAGGTGAAACGCGAAGGCAGCGATGTCACCGTCGTTTGTTATGCGCAGACTGTTCCGATTGCGCTGAAAGTCGCGGCTCAACTCGAAGAGGAAGATATTTCCGCCGAGATTGTCGATCTACGCTCGATTAAACCACTCGACGAGAAGGCAATTTTCGATTCGATTGCAAAGACGCATCGCGTGGTGATCGTTGAACAGGATCATCCGTTTTGCGGTGTCGGCGCAGAAATTTGCTACCGGATTCAAAAAGACATCTTTGATGAGCTGGATGCGCCAATTCTCCGCGTATCACAGGAAGATGTCCCAATGCCATACAACGAACACCTGGAGCACGCGGTACTGCCGAACGCCGAAAAACTCGTCGCCGCCGTGAAACGGGTCTGCTACGCGTAAGAACTTTCAATTGCAATTATGCCTGAGATCCAGATGCCCAAACTGAGCGACACGATGACGGAGGGCACCCTCATCGCGTGGAAAAAGAAGAAGGGGGACCAGGTCTCGGCCGGCGAAGTAATCGCCGAAATCGAGACCGACAAGGCGACCATGGAATGGGAGTCCCCCGAGGATGGGACGCTCACCGAGATTTACGTTCAGGAAGGCGGCAAGATGAACGTCGGCGATAAAATCGCGTTCATCCGCGGAGAAGGGGAGGAAACGCCGAAACAAGAAGCCGCTGAACATAAAAAGGAAGAAAAGCCGAAGGCGCTAGAAGAGAAAACAAAACAGCGTCAGGTCGAGACCGAAAAGTCCGCGCCCGCGGAAGTCGAACAAAAAGAAACCGCACCGCCCCAACAGCAACGTGTAGGGGCAGCTGTGTCAGCCTCCCGACGTGAGGCGACGCAACAAAAGCCTCAGACGAGAGAACAACCAGAAGAAGCCCGCATGAAAGCTTCGCCTGTTGCGCGCCGTCTCGCCGGTGAACTGGGGGTTGATCTTTCTAACGTGCAAGGAACAGGACCGAACAGGCGTGTGACTGAAAGCGACGTTCGCGCTGCGGCCAAAATCAAAACCCTGGAGCCGGCGCGCCCCCGCGCTGGACGTGATCGGGACGAGGGCGTCTCGGCTCCAACGTCCGCGCGCATTCAACTTTCCGGGATGCGGAAAATCATTGCGCAACGTCTTGTCGAGAGTCTCGGCCCGGTTCCACACTTCTATCTCACGATCGACATTAATGCGGGGCCGCTGATGGAAGCGCGTGAGGAATTGAAGTCCGCGGGCGAAGGCGCAGACGCCGCGAAGATCACGGTCAACGATTTCGTTTTAAAAGCCGCGGTGATGGCTGCGGTGAAGGTGCCGCGTGTGAATGCCTCATTCGACAACGACGCGATCGTGCAGTACGCGGACGTCGATCTCGGCGTCGCGGTTGCGATCCAAGACGGACTGCTGACACCGGTCATTCGCGCGGCGCAAGACAAATCGCTTCGCGACATTAGCGCCTTAGCCAAGGATCTGGCGCATCGGGCCCGTAACAAGCGAATGAAACCGGAAGAATTTCAGGGTGGCACATTCACTGTCTCAAATCTCGGCGGCCTGGGCATCGACAGCTTTTCAGCTGTCATTAATCCACCTCAGGGTTTCATTCTCGCCGTGGGCAAAGTCACAAAAATCCCAATTGTTGACGACTGCGATCAGGTGATGGTCGGGCATCGCATGTCGATCACGATGAGCTGCGACCATCGCGTCATAGACGGCGCGCTAGGCGCCGAATATCTCAAGGAACTGCGGCACCTGCTGGAAAACCCAGCGCTGCTAATGGTTTAAATCTGTAGCCGCTTCGCTGTGCGAAGCGCCTCCTCGATTCGAGCGGTTCCGCACAAATGGCGTCGCCCATAGGGCGGCGGTTACACTACAGTGGTTTCCCACATCATGAAATCGTCCAGCGTTTGGCGGGTTTTGTCCGCGACAAATTCGATCACGGTTGCATCATCGACGAAGCCGAGGACCGGTGTTGCGTCCGGAATCAAGTCGAATGGATCGATCAGATAACTGAGAGCAGCAACGATCCAGAGTAGTGCGTTGTCAGGGATTTTATCGTATTCGCCGCGATGGTGGGCGCGGACCAATCGCAACATGGTTTGTAGATAAGGCCAACATTCTTTGAACGGCTCCCTTGGGACTGCCGCCGCCTTTTTCGCTGCGTCGTTGAAAAGCGCGAGCAGAGTTTCAGAATCATTGAGGCAGGCTTTTGCATCGATCAGAGCCCTAACGAATGCTTCGCTGCGAAGCGCGGGTTTACGGTAGGGAACATTTCGGTCAGAGCGTCTCGCGGCAGGCCGGGCCTTTGGTTCTGAGCGCGACTTCGGTTTCGTTTTTTTCATCTCGCGAATCAAAACACTTCGACGCCTGGATGAGAAGCAGATTCGTAATACGCCACTGCTACGGTTTTGTTGCCAGAATGAGCGGTGATGGCCCGGGCGCTTCGAGTTTCCGCACTTTTTTAAAGCCGGCGTCCTCCAGCCACTTTTTGATTTCGCTAAAGCTGAACGTGTCGCCTTTTTCGGTATTGACGAGCATCTGCACGCAAAACATCAGCGAGGGGAGCGGTTTGGTGCGGTCATCATTCACCAGCCATTCCGCGATGGCGATTGTGCCGCCTGATTTCAAGGCGCGAAAAGTTTTCTTAAGCAACTGACGACTACGTTGTTCGCCTTCGCTGTGCAGAATATGCCCCAACGTCGCGATATCGTAGCCGGTGCCAAGGTTTGCTTCCAATAGGTCGCCTTCGATGAAATCGAAACGATCGCGCACACCAAACTTTTGAGTGATGCGTTTCGTTGTGGGAATCATTCCCGCCCAATCGACTGCAGTCACCCGCACTCGCGGCGACTTCTGAGTCACCGCGATTCCCCAGATTCCGGAACCCGCCGCGAGGTCGATCACGCGCACTTGCTCTTTGGCCTTCGCGAGCTTCAGGTGATCGGCGAGCTTCTGTGCGCCGGGGTAGCTCATCGGGATGATCGTCTCCACGAGTTGACTGAAAAATTCAGTGCCCTCGATTTCCTGGTTCACGGCGACCGCCGGTCGCCCGTCGCGCACGATGTCGGTAAGCTGCAGCCAGCGCGAAGTCATTACCGGCAAGATCGATCCGAAAAATCCTGCGAGCGTGCCCGGTCTTTCGCTGATAAGAAACGCCTGGCTCTCTGGCGTCAGAGAATATCTCGATTGTCGATCTTTCTTCAGGAGTTCCAAGCCGACAAGCGCATCCATGATTGCGCGCAAGCCCCGCGCGGACGCGCCAGTTACTTTTTTGACTTGTTCAACTGTCTTCGGGCCGCCCTGCAACTTATCAAAAATTTTGTTGTTCACCGCCGCGCTGATGATCAGCGGCGGTGCGTAAGCGAATCCGAACTGCTGGAGGCGTTCGGGCGTGACCTTTTTCGTTTCGCGTTTTTTCATAGATTCGACAAATAATTCGAAACCTCTTTCGTCCAGCGGATCTAGCCGAAGTCGCCGGGTTCCTCTACACTCCGAATAAGTAAATGAGCGCAAAATGGAAGATGCGCAAAGAAATGGAGGAGGGAGAGCGTACCGCGCTCGCGTCCGTTGCTCAAAAATCGGGCGAATCGCGCGGACGGCAACACGGTGAGCCGAGTCACGCCTATCGCACCGAATTTCAGCGCGATCGTGCGCGCATCATCCATTCGCGCGCGTTCCGCCGCCTGGAATACAAAACGCAGGTTTTTCTCAACGGCACCGGCGACCATTTACGCACACGCCTGACGCATTCGATAGAGGTGGCGTCGATCAGCCGCACCATCGCGCGTGCGTTGCGGCTGAACGAGGATCTGGCTGAAGCAATTGCGCTCGGACACGATCTCGGTCATGGGCCTTTTGGACATTCGGGCGAGGAGATGCTTGCCGAATGCATGCTCGACCACGACGGGTTCGATCATAATCGTCAGAGTGTGCGTGTGGTCGAATTGCTCGAAATGCCTTATCCAGATTTTCCAGGTCTAAACCTGACATTCGAAGTGCGTGAAGGTTTGCGCAAGCATGAGCGACCCTACAAATTTCCCGCTCCGTCAGCAGAAGAATACGATTGTTCATCGCTGGAGGGGCAGGTTGCCGATCTGGCGGATGAGATCACGTATTACAGTCACGACCTCGATGACGCGCTTGATTTTGAAATCTTGACCACCAGGCGATTGGAAGAAAACGAGGTCTGGCGCAACAGTTATCGTGCAGTGCTTGCGCGTTACACGGACACGCGCGAACCGGAGCTGCACAAGCTGATTATTCGCGACATCATTGATCGCGAAGTGCACGACCTGGTTGCGACCAGCGCGGAATCGATCGCGGAATCAGGCGTGCAGAGCGCAGACGACGTGCGCCGGCAAACCGCCCCGCTTATTCGTTACAGCGATGAATTGGCCGAGGCGAACCGCGCGCTCCGGAAATTTTTGTATCAAAATGTCTATTACCATCCGCGTGTCGCGGAAGTGAACCAACGCGCTTGCGAGATGCTGCGGCGCGTTTTCGAAGCGTACCTTGCCGATCCCGACAGACTGGGCGAGGGCGCAATGCGACGCGTCGAAAAGGAGGGATTGCATCGCACAGTTTGCGATTACATCGCGGGGATGACCGACCGCTACGTAATGGAAGAATATGGGCGGATTGCCCGCTTGTAGCCGCCTCGGTGTGCGAAGGCACAACATTACGTGTGACATACAACCGCGCGTCTCACAGAGACGCGGCTGCAGCTACGCGGCGGCGTTGCCGATTTCGTCGCGTAAATATCTGATGAGAAAACGGAGGCGCTGATTAAGCGAGCCTTCTTCGAGCAGGCGTTGCCGCCGCAATGGATCGCTCACAAACGTCGAAGCCATTAGGTCCGCCAGCATTTCCAGATCGCGCAATTCGGAAAGATACCGATCCAGTTTTGCGGGAAGTTGACGGCTATCGTGTTTTAAGCTGCCGTAAAGCTCGATCACTTTTGCGCCGAGCGCTTCGGTCTCGACGGTTGTCTGATCGCGCGATTCTACAGCTTCGATGCTGGCGATCGGAAACGGCTTCTCTCGTTCGAAACTGGTGAAGCGCACACGTTGCAGACCTTGCAGGACCAAATTCGACGTGCCGTCACTGCGTCCGACACAGGCGCGAATCAATCCGGCGGTGGCGAGATGGAAGAAATCCTCGGGGGCATGCCAATCCGGGCAGCTTGGCTTGATCAGCGTAACGCAAAACATGCGATGCTGTTGGAGCGCGTGCTCCAGCATCTTCCGATACCGCGGCTCGAAAATGTAAAGCGGCAGCAGCGCGTGCGGAAACAGTACGGCTCCCGGAAGCGGCATGACGGGTGATTGCTCGGGTAAAGTCACGGAAGAGGACATGATTTAGCGTCATGTGTACCTTATACGCGTCGGGCAAAGGGCAAGTGTCGAGCGTGAATAGACTCAAGCGGTTCAGCAGTTCACAGACCGAATCCTAATGCGCGGAGTTGTTCCAGCGACAGTTGTCCTTTGACGTCGGTCGCCGCACCAACCGATGCGTAAATCAGCGCCGAGCCGGCGGGCGCGAGCAGGACACGTGAAATCGCCCCGAGTTTGCCGATGCCCATGACGGTAAGTGCGAGATCCAAACGGCTACTTATCATGAACTCGAGCAAGCGTCCGAGTTCCATCGGCGTGTCAGTGCGCGTAGCAACCTTGAATATATCTGCGCCATAGGATTTGGCCTCGCGCGCTTTCGCCGACAAGATTCGCGCACTCGGTGTGGACTTGAAATTATGGAACGAAATGATTCGCCGGACGTTTTTGTTCTCGGTCACCTTGAGTAAGGACCGCAGTGCCCGAACTGAACGTAACTCGACATCGATATAATCGGCGTGATTCAAGAATCGAGCGAGCAGATCCCGCCGTTGCTGCAGCCGAAGTTTGTTAGCACCGCCTTCGTGCGGATCTCGTGCTGTGATGATGAGCGGCCTGCGCAGTTTCGGTAAGGCGCTTTCCACTTGATCGGCCATGCCCGCGAGACGATCCAATCGCAGCTCGAATAAATCCGGCGGCCTGCGCATCCGCACCGCCCGCTCCAGATCGGCGCGCGACGCGATCACGCCGACAACCCGCGGACGCCGCTTGATCGGGCGATGCGCCGTCATTCTTTCGTCACCGACCGCGTAATCATTCTCTCGACGTACTTCGCGAGAACGTCGAACTCAAGGTTTACGAGATCGCCGATGGTCGCCCGATCAAGGTTGGTATAATGCTTGGTGTAGGGAATGATCCAGACGGCGAAGCTTCTCGGAAGAACTTCCGCAACGGTAAGACTGATTCCGTTGACAGCGATGGAGCCTTTGGAAGCCACATAATGCGCGGAGTTTTCTGGCAATGCGACTTCGAGTCGGAAGTCTGCGCCTTTCGTGGCGAAGGCGATAATGGCCGCGACATAATCAACGTGGCCTTGAACGAAATGTCCGCCAAGGCGACCGTCAGCGCGTAACGCGCGCTCCAGATTAACGGGGCTGTCCTTCTGCAAATCGTGGAGGTTGGTGCGAGCGATTGTTTCCTCGAGAAGATCGAAGCTTAAGCAATCGCTGCGGCACGAGGTTAGCGTCAAACAGCAACCATTCACGGCGATGCTCTCCCCGGGGCTGACGTGTTTGGCGGTTCCCGGCGCGGCGATTTGCAGCTCCGTCCCGTGATCGCGTGCGCGCACGGCCACAACTGTAGCAACTTCTTCGATTAATCCCGTGAACATAATCTTGCGGCCGGATCAGCTAAATAGTTACACCGTTACGTCGGATTTACGATTCGACGATTTAGCGTTGCCAAGCTAATTAGCCCTTGCACATATCTCCGCCGAACGCGGCACCGACAACGCCTGCCCGAATGGTTTGGATGACCAGGTCATTTGCAATTGCTAACCTAACGAACTGACATGCAAACACGGTTAAAAAAAATCCCGCTGACGATCTTTCAGCGCTTTTTCCGCACGGAGACACTTGGCGGTCTCGTCCTACTGGGATTCGGTCTTGCCGCGCTCGCGATCGCCAATTCGCCGTTGTCCGCAGCTTACAACCATCTTTGGGAAATCCCTCTGACACTCGGGATCGCCCCTCACGAGCTTTCGCTGAGCCTGCACGATTGGATCAACGACGGTCTGATGGCCGTGTTTTTTCTTCTGGTGGGGCTCGAAATCAAACGGGAATTGCTGGCTGGTGAGTTGTCCTCTGCCCGGCAGGCTGCGCTTCCAATCGCGTGCGCAATCGGGGGAATGGTTGTGCCCGCGCTGATCTATTTGGTTTTCAATTTGCGCGGGTTCGGTGCGCACGGTTGGGGTATTCCAATGGCAACCGACATAGCATTTGCCTTGGGCGCGCTCAATTTGATTGCCCCGCGGGCGCCAATCGGGGCAAAAGTGCTGCTGACTGCCCTCGCCATCGTCGACGACATGGGGGCGGTTCTTGTTATCTCAGTTTTTTATTCGCAGGGGATTGTCTGGAGTGCCCTCGGCGGAGCAGCGGTGACGCTGCTCGTGTTGATTGGCTTCAATCTAATCGGTATTCGTCGTCTGTGGCCGTACCTGCTGGTCGGGGTCGTCCTATGGTGTTTTGTTCATGCCTCCGGCGTGCACGCCACGATCGCAGGCGTTGCCCTCGCCTTTATCATTCCGACACATTCCCGCATCAACGCGCGTGAGTTCTCAAGAGAAGCGCGCTCGCTGCTGGATCAATTCGATCGCACGGAAACTGGGGATCTCGTGGTTTTGACCAGCAAAGGACAACAGGAAACGGTATTTGCGCTTGAGCGGGCCAGCGGAGGCGTAACTGCACCGGGACTCAGACTCGAGCACGCGTTGCACAATTTTTCGGCGTTCGTGGTGATGCCGCTGTTCGCGTTTGCGAATGCTGGAGTGAAAATTGATCTATCGCTGCAACATGCAGAGATTGGGTTCGGAATATTGGCGGGACTCGTGTTCGGCAAACCACTTGGAATCATGATGTTTGCGTTGATCGCTGTGAAGACGGGGGTTGCGAGGCTTCCTCAGGCTGTGAACTGGAGATTGTTGCTCGGGTACGGGTTTCTCGCCGGAATCGGTTTCACCATGTCACTATTCATTGCCATGCTGGCGTTCGACGATGCGGCTTCGGTTAACGCGGCTAAACGAGGCATTATCGCTGGTTCCCTTCTGGCCGGAGTTGCCGGGGCTGTGATGCTGCGGGCGGGCCGACCTTTGCGCGATGTTAACTAGTTCGCAAAAGTCCCACGTGTCTCGTGCAACACACGCGTCCCATGCGGTGGTATCGCAAAGTGGGCGCGTTGCCGTTCTCTGCGGGGTCCTTTTTCTTTCCGGCACGGGCGCCCTTATTTTTGAAACGCTTTGGCTGCGACTGAGCGGCTTGGCGTTTGGCAATTCGATCTGGGCTGCGGCGCTGATTCTCTCCAGTTTCATGGCGGGCCTCGCATTGGGAAATGCGCTGGCCGCGTCATCGAGAATTCGCCGATGGCGGCCGCTGTATTTCTACGCTGCGCTGGAGGTCCTCGTTGCATTTTTTGGCTGCACGGTTGTTTTTGGGCTTCCCGTCGTTGGCGACTTGATGCGGCCGGTGTGGCAAATGCTGTGGAACTACCAGCCGACGCTGGTGGGACTGCGGTTCGTGGTTTCCTTTCTGATTTTGCTGGTGCCGACGACCGCGATGGGTTTGACACTGCCGGTCATCATTGAGGATCCCCTGCTGCGAGAAACGGAGTTTGGCCGAGCGATCGGTTTTCTTTATGGATCAAACACACTCGGGGCGGTGCTGGGCGCTGTTCTCGGCGAAGCTTATTTGATCGGCGCATTTGGACTTTACGGCACGAGTTTGGCAGCTGCAGCAGCGGTTTGCATTGCTGCAGCGATTGCCTTGGCAGTCGCGAGGTTTGGGGCGGCGCGATACGTCGCAGGTTTTAAAGACGGCGAGCCGTCCAAGCACTCGACATTCCCGCTCAGCTTCGATGCGAGTTATCGGCCGCCTTGGCGCTTGCTTTTGGTCAGCTTCGGCACGGGTTTGGTTCTTCTCGCGCTGGAAGTGATTTGGTTCCGATTTCTGCGTCTGTATGTCGTGTCATTGCCTACCGCGTTCGCGGTGATGCTGGCAGTTGTGCTGGCCGGTATAGGCCTGGGCGGAATTGCGGCTGGCGTGATTTCCCGCCGCTCAACTGGACTAAATCAGTTGGTTTCCGTCCTGTTACTGCTGGCTGCTATTGGGGTGCTTTTCTCTTATCTGTTGTTCCCCGGCGAAGTAGTAAAAACCGCTGCTGGCGCCTTTAGTCTTGCTTCATGGCCGCAGATCGCATTGTTGTGTCTGGCTTTGATGTTCCCGGTATCGTTTTTATCCGGGATGATGTTTCCGACCATCGTCGCTCGCATTCAACTTGAGGTGACGGATCGGATGAACAGCACTGGAATTGCTACTCTTCTGAATACGAGTGGCGCGGCAATCGGTCCGTTGCTCGCAACTTTCGTCCTATTGCCGTCTCTCGGCTACCAACCGAGTCTCATTTGCTGTGCTGGCGCGTATGCCTTGCTTAGCATCATTGTCACCGAACGCGCACTCTACTCGCTGCGTCGGCCCACTGGGATCATCCTCGTTACGCTTTGGATCGCATTGCTCCTTGGCCTTGTATTTTTCCCATATCGACGCACCGAAGCGCATTTCGAACATGCGAGCCGTCCATACGAAAGGGACGATCTGGGCCATGTGCTGGCGCGCGTGGTGAAACGGATCGAGGGAACATCGGACACCTGGCAATTGCTACGGCGCGATTTGTTTGGCCAGCCGTACTACTACCGCCTGCTAACTGACTCGTTCTCGATGTCGGCCACAAGTCCGCGCAATCAGCGCTACATGCGATTATTCGCCTATCTTCCGCTGGCGTTGCATCCCGGAGCGAGAGATGTGCTGCTCATTTGTTACGGATGCGGGGTAACTGCGGATGCGTTTACTCACAAATCAAGTGTCGAAAGAATTGATATCGTGGACATCTCGAAGGAGGTGTTTTCTCTCGCTGATTCTTATGCCGGAATCAATTACTCCAACCCTCTCCGTGACCCTCGCGTGCACGCCATCGTTCAAGATGGGCGGTTTTTCCTACAGGCGAGCGCGAGAAAATACGACATCATCTCGGGCGAACCGCCACCGCCGAAAGTCGCCGGCGCAGTGAATCTTTACACTCAGGAGTTTTTTTCGCTCATGCGAAGCCGCCTGAACGAAGGCGGAATCGCGACGTTTTGGCTTCCCATCAATCAATTAAAAGTGGACGAAGCCAAGGCGATTCTGCGCGCCTTCCACAACGCCTTTCCAAACGCCTCGGTTTGGGGCAGCGCCGATCAGGATTGGATCATGATGGGGATCAATGGACCGGTCCGGAGAGCGAGTGAAGATGCGCTTCGTCAGCTTTGGAACGATCCGGCCACGGGCGCAGATTTGCGACGGATTGGAATTGAGGTTCCCCAGCAACTAGGCGCACTGTTTTTGATGGACGGCGACGAAATCGATCGCATCACGCACAACATAGCGCCACTCACCGATATTCATCCCAAGCGGCTAACGGATGGACCCTGGGATGGCGAGGCAACTCACCGGTTCGCGTTGACCTATTTTACGGCACCCGCGGCGTTTCAACGTTTTGTCGGTTCTTCGGCGATTAATCAAATCTGGCCCGAGAGGTTGAATCCGGCGGCTGCTGAGCTGGAGTCATTCTTCACAGTCAGACAAACGCGCTACCTTTCTGAAATTGTTGGAAGCAACAAGCTCGCTGAGCTCGATCTCTATCTCCGCCATTCCCGGCTAAGGATACCCGTCTTGGAGGCGTTGGGCAGCGATGCGTTCCGGGTTTCCATTGCCGAACGAGTGGCCAGGGGTTCCGAAACGCCACCGCTGGAAGCAATGCCCGACTTGATCGCTGGAGCGCTGGCACAGCGGAATTTCGACCGGGCGATTAAATTGTTAGAGAGCGAGAAAGATCGCGGCGTGTTCGGTCCTAACGAGATTTTCCTGCTCAGCTATCTCTATTGTTTGAACGGCAGCGTTGAAAAGGCAGAGACGTTGGTTGCCGACAACTCCGCTTCAATTAAGAAGGATTGGTTTGTCGATTGGCTGTGGGAAAAACTGCAAACCGATTTCGGATTTCATCCCCCTGAGAAGCGCGAATAACTTTCACTGCGTGATTTGCGGTTGCGCGCGGCGTTTTCGGGCTCAAAAAATCTTAAAAAAAAGCTTGTCAGAACCCTGGGGCTTCCGCTAGAGGGGAAGTTCAACCGACAAATGCCGTCATTTCGTCGTTCAAAAAAAATTCAAAAAAGTGAAAAAAAAGCTTGTCAGGGTATTAGAAATTTAATAAGCGTGCTGAAACCTAACCAAACCAACGGAGAAACTAATGACACAAAACGCACTCAAACCGTTTAGATTCGTACGTCTCGCATTAATGGCGAGCGTAGGATTTCCATTAATCCTTGCCTCGAACGCGTTCGCGCAATTGCCAGCTCCGGCTGCGCCTGCCGAGCCTGCAGCTGCTGCGCCGTCCCAGGCTGAGGTCGAACGCGTCGTCGTGACCGGTTCAAACATTCCCACCGCGGAAGAGACCGGCCCGAACCCGGTGGACACCTACCGGCCGCAAGACATTGAAAAACTCGGTATTCGCAGTGCCACCGACCTGCAGGAATTCATCCCGCAACAGGCGGGTGGAACTGTCAACCTGAACATTGGCAACGGCGGTGATGGCACCATCCAGTTTAACCTGCGCGGCCTTTTGCCCAAGGAGACATTGGTTCTCATCGATGGAAAGCGTGTTGCCTTCGGTTCATTGAACGCTGGAGGGACCAGCTCAGGTCCGGACATTAACCTGATACCGTTCTCGATGATCGATCACGTTGACATCCTTAAAGATGGCGCCTCGGCCGTGTACGGTTCCGATGCCATCGCGGGTGTGGTCAACTTCTTCCTGATCCACAAATTCCGTGGCTTGGAGATTGGGGGCACTTACGGAAATTCAAACATGGGAGCGTCCAATGACATGGGTGAGTGGGAGACCTGGATCAAAGCCGGCACCGGAGACGACAAAACTGATATCGTGGTCATTGCCGATTTCTGGCAGCGCACAGGTGGCATTTTCAGTCGTGACCGCGACATTTCTTCTAACGGGAATTTCACCCAGTTCGGCGGATTTGATTCTCGCAGCGGCAATGAGCCTGGCCGTGTGCAGGGTTTCCGTTTGCTCCCGAGTTTGTTTTTCAGCGATCAAACCCCGAAGCCGCATTCGGCTCCCAATGCCGCGACTTCTCCACTTTATAAAAACCCCTTTGTGATTGCTGGCAATTCATATTTCAATCCTCCCAATGGGCATTTGGGTGATGGCAACTATTTCTTCTACAACTTTGCCACGGTCACGCCCGCGTTGCCGCCGGGAGACCGTCAAGTGTACTACGGCTCGTTCACGCGCGATCTGTGCGACAAGTACCTGACAGTATTTGGCGACTTTAAATATGCGCGCTCGTTTTTCGATTCCTCGCTGGCAGCAGTGCCGTTTACGCCGGATCCATTCAGGAACCCGGGGCAGACTGTTGGATTGAGCGGTCCGAGCGGCATCAGTGTGCCAATCCAGAATCCGTTTAATCCGTTCACTGTCGGAGACGCGACCTGGATATCGCCTGATGGACAGTTAGTCCCTGTGACGACTGGTGTTCGGTATCGTGGCATCACTGATACCGGCACGAGAAGTGAGAAGTTCACTTACTGGGATCAACTCTTCGATGTCGGTCTGCGCGGCGAGATGGGAGAATTTGCCGATTACTTGAAGACATGGAACTGGGAGGCCGGTTTCCGTTATTCAAGGAACGAAGGACAGGACTTATCCGTTGGCGAAGTCAGTCAGCCCGGGTTGCGTGATGCCCTGTTGGATACAGATCCGGCTTCGGCATTTAACCCCTTCGGTGGCCAGCTCCGCCCAAACAGCGGGAGAGCCCAGCAACAAGTTTACGTCACCCTACATAACTCCGGTGCGTATGAATTGCCTATATACTATGCCACTATGAACGGTGACTTGTTCAATCTTCCCGCCGGGCCGGTCTCCTTTGCGATTGGTGGCGAGTTAGATACGCCGACGTTTGACCGTGATCGTGACGCGCTCAATAACACCTTTAACACCATCGGCTCGACGGATGGTCAAAGCTTCCGTGTGAATCGGGACGTCTGGGGAATCTACGAAGAAGTACGGGTGCCATTCACCAGTCCGACGTGGAACTTCTGGGGTGCCTACAGCTTCGAGGTAGACTTTGCCGAACGCGAAGAATGGTATAGCCAGAACACTTCTGCGGTGCTGCCTTCGGGAGTTTTCCCGGGTTTGGGGTCGACGCACACCCAGTATAATGCACAGAAACCGAAGGTCTCGGTTCGCTGGCAGCCGGTAGATCCCAAGTATATCGGCGCAATCACGCTGCGCGGCAGCTATACCGAAGCGTTCCATGCGCCGGAACTGGGGGAAATTACCCCTGCAAGCACGCAAAACTTCCCGATTGTGGCCGATCCGTTCTCGCCCCTTACTCAGCCTCAGATTGAGGAACGCATTATAGGAAACCCGAATCTGCATCCGGAAACCGCCTACGAATGGACCTATGGACTTGTTTACAGCCCGAAATGGATAAAGGGCCTGACATTGAGCGCCGACTGGTGGCATATCGACATGCGCGACATCGTGGCAACCCTGGGCGCCCAAACCCTCATCCTGGAGAATCCTCCGGGGCCAGCAAGTGGGCCGCCGGAGAACGGGCCGAATGTTTTCCGTGGGCCTGCCCAGGTAGTTAATGGTGTGCTTGTGCCCGGAGAAGTCTCACTGGTCATCGATCCCAGTGATAACCTTTCCGGCGCGATCTTCGAAGGTCTCGACTACGAGGCGATCTATATTCTGGATTCGACGGTCTTCGGCGGTGGAGATTGGGGAAGGTTGACCACAACGATCAACGGCACACACCTGTCGCGGGCTGAGTTTCAAGCTAACCCTGATGTGAAGCGGGTGGGCATCGCGGGCGAATTCCTGCCGCCGGCATTTGCGTTAACCAGTTCGCTGCCGTGGGACCGGGCCAACTTCAGTATCTTCTACGACGGCCCAGCTGATACTTGGATGCAGGGCTTGGATGTCGGGGCCGTAGTCCACTTTACTGGTCAGTATGAGGATGACAACGCCAGTCTGACAGGAGCGACCAAGCTACAGGATCCTAGAAGCGGTCCGTTGGCCATTCGTGCGCGGAAAGTTTCCGAGTTAACCACGCTCGACCTCATCTTAAACTACACGTTTAACCTGCCACCGCCTGCGCCGGCCGAAGTGCCTGGCTTTGCGAAGGACGGCGGCAAGAACGTGAGGAGCGGTAAGGACGGCAAGGAGAAGAACGTGATCCCGGTTTCTACGGCTGAATACGGCTGCAACAATTGGAAGTGGTGGCTTAACAACACCACAGTCACGTTGGGTATGCAGAACGTAACGGATGAAGATCCACCCTTTGTAGCCGGCAGCTTCGAGAACGGCTATGACGAATCGCTTACAACGATTAAGGGCCGGTTCTGGTATGTCGGACTGAAAAAGCGATTCTAAAGCTAAAACGTAGGTTTCACAGCGGCCGGGCTCTGAAAGGAGCCCGGCCGTTTTGCTTTTCGCGTTTGGTGTCATTTTCAACAGCGTCGAAACATCCCGACAGATTTCTTTTCTTACCCAAGCTTCGCCGTTATGATTTTGAGTTTCGTGCCTCTTAAATCATCTCAGGATTGATTTTCGCTGCGCTTTGAGAGAGACTTGGCTCCGCTAAGAAAAAGGCGTGAGTTCGTCGCTTGGATTTCATCTGCGTAAACGATGCCGGCTGGACCGGCGCCGACGGCGGACGGCCGCAAGCCTGGCTTGTGGATTCTCGATAGTTGGCGGGACTTGGTTCTTTACGTCTGCATACCGTTGTTGCTGGTACCGGTGTTCGTCGCGCCACAGGGCGTCTGGGGCCGCGCAGGATATTTATCTCTTCGTCGCCGCCTTTGGCGCAATGGGACACCACTTGCTGGGAATGATTCGGGCGCACGGCGACCGTGCGCTTTTTCAGCGTTTTCGATGGCGTTTCATTTGCGCGCCGATTGTTTTAATCGTGAAAGGTGTGGGAGAAATCGACGCGGCAATCGCTCGGTATCGCCGATGGAACAGCGGATGTTTCGTTAGGTGGTTTTTTGCCCGGCTGGGCTTTGCACGGCGTAAAATGCGTCGCTATTTTTGTGATTCCTCTCGCGATACTCTGGTTTACCGAAATACGAAGTGGCTGGGGCAAACTCGAACGTTTGGGCTCGATTGTTGCTGACCTTCCGACGAGCGCTCGGGCCCATGTTAACTACGTTACAGAGCTGCAGGAGGGGCTGGGCGAGCCGATGAAGCAGCGAAGGAATTCGCTGAGGCGATACGTTTGAATCCCGGCTCGGCGAAGGCGCACTTTAACCTTCGATCGCTGTTGACGACGAAGGGAGAGCTCAACCAGGCAGAAAGTCATTTTGAGCAAGCATTACGCATCGAGTCGAAGAACGCTGAATATCATTCCGGTTACGCCTATCTTTTGGACCAACTGGGTCGCAAGGATCAAGCGGCTTCCGAATGTGAAACGGCCATTCGTCTGGCGCCAAAGTCGGTGCAAGCGCACTATGCCTGTGGCGCGTTCCTGGAAAAACACGGACAACCAAAAGAGGCAATCGCGAGATATCGACAGACTCATTGATCTGGGTAGTTTGCTTTTGGAAAAAGGCGAGCTGACCGAAGCCGGAGAGCATTTTGAGAAGGCGCCCGAACTCAACCCGAAACTGGCCCAACCGCACAATTATCTTGGACAAGTTCTGATGCGTGAAGGCAACACTTCCCAAGCGATTGCACAATTCGAAGAAGCGCTACGTCTCCATCCGGATTTTCCAGAGGCGGAGCAGAACCTGCGCATTGCCAAAGGGACTAGCGCCTAGTCTTCTTGACGCAATTATACGAATTTCCACCAATTCGGTAACGTTGAGGCTAAGTCTTGGATCAATTCGTGCCAGTTCGTGAAATTCGTGTCTCATCTTGGAGACGGGACTGGTTTTGGGCGCTACTTTTACTTGCCGTCGTTTTCATCGCGTACACCCAGGTATTCAGGGCGGGCTTTATCTGGGATGATGAATCGCATCTGACGCAGAATCCTTGCGTCGTCGGCCCACTCGGCTTGAAGGAAATCTGGACCACGACGCAAGCGGTCTATTATCCGCTCGTTCTGACGACGTTTTGGGCACTGCACAAGTTTTTCGGGCTAAACCCGCTGCCATATCATTTTCTTAACATTTCTTTTCATGTTGCCTCAGCAATACTGCTTTGGCGCATCCTGCAAGTACTCCGGGTCCGCGGCGCATTGCTTGGCGCTGCACTTTGGGCTTTGCATCCGGTAATGGTTCAATCCGTGGCGTGGGTTACTGAACTAAAGAACACGCAGTCCTGCATACTTTATCTGCTCTCGATCCTTTTCTTTTTGAAATGGGAGGATCAAGGAGGAGCGGTCTCTAGAACGCCCCAGCGGCGGACTGGAGACCGCCGCTCCTTGGTTTTCGCTTTGTCCCTTTTTTTCTTCATCCTGGCGACGCTAAGCAAACCTTCAGTGGTGATGCTGCCTTTTGTGCTCGCGCTTTGCGTCTGGTGGATGCGAGGAAAAATCCGTTGGCGCGATACGCTGGCGCTCGCCCCATTTGCTCTGATTTCGGTTGTCGCGAGCGCGTGGACGATTTGGGAACAGAGATTTCATGCCCGCGCGGTTGGTCCGGATTGGACCCAGAGCTTTCCGGAGCGTCTGATCATCGCGGGTAAAGCCATTTGGTTCTACCTCGGCAAATTGGTGTGGCCGCATCCTCTGATCTTCATCTATCCACGGTGGGACGTTGATTCGTGGAAAATCGTTGCGTATCTCCCGTTGCTGGCAGCGCTAGCCGGTCTGGTCGCGTTATGGTTTCTCCGCCCAAAATGGGGCCATGCTCTGTTCTTTGCCGCCGCTTACCATGTCATCTCGCTGTTTCCTGTCCTCGGCTTTTTCAGTGTGTATTTCTTTCGTTACTCATTTGTAAGCGATCATTTTCAGTATCTGGCCAGCATGGGGCCGCTCGCGTTAGCAGGAGCAGGGATCGCAGCTTTTCTTGGGCGTTTTTGTGAAACACCGGTCCCCTTCGTGTCTCACCCGGACACTGTACCATTATCGGGCAGCACCATCGCTAATCCGCGACGGCGATTGCTTTTGAGCAGTGCTCTCTGCGGAATCCTTCTGGGATTGCTCGGCTTTTTGACGTGGCGGCAAACCGCGGAATATCACAATCTCTTCGCCTTATACACAGCGACGTTACAAAAAAATCCGCGTTGCTGGATGGCGCATTACAATCTCGGCATCGTTCTCAGTGAGCAGGGAGAAGCGGATCAGGCGATGGAGCATTATGAGCAAGCCGTTGCCCTGCGGCCTGACTACGCGGAGGCGCATTACAACTTGGGCCGACTTTTGGTTGAGCATGGTCAGCTTAACGACGCAATTGTCCATTACGAAAGAGCCACCGCGATTAACCCAGCCGATGCAGAAGCACAAAACAATCTCGGTGTTACGCTTTTTGGGATCGGGCGTACTGATGATGCGATTGCGCATTATCAGAAGGCGCTCGCAGTCCGGCCTGACTACGCCGAAGCCTCATGCAACCTTGCGAACGCGCTTATAGCCAAAGACGATTTCGATGGTGCCATCGCCCGGTACAAGGAGTGCCTCGCGGCCGTACCGGATCAGGAAGAAGCGCAATACAATCTCGCGAGCGCTCTTCTGCGCAAAGGCCGCACGGATGAGGCGATTGTCGAGTACCAAAAGGCGCTCCAGATGCATCCTGAGAGCGCAGACTCTCATGCCAATCTGGGCATCGCCTGGCTTACGAAGGGACGCGTTCGAGACGCAATGGCTGAGTACACAAAGGCGCTCCAAATTTCGCCCGAAAATTTAGCTGCGCTAAGCAACCTGGCATGGTTGCTCGCGACCTCTCCCGATCCCACTCTGCGAAACGGATCCGAGGCTGTGCGGTTGGCTGAGCGTGCCGACTCCGCGAGTTCCAGGAGCGACAAGCACCCGACCGTTCTCCGGATTTTGGCCGCAGCCTACGCCGAAGCCGGACAGTTTGCCGAGGCTAAAGAGACTGCCCAACATGCGTTGGAAGCAGCGAACATTCAAGGCAACACCACTTTGGCGGAGGCGCTGCAAGGGGAGCTTGCCCTTTACGACTTGGGTTTGCCATACCACAAATGACGTGCGCTGCTACGGCGCAATCCCTGGCCACTCGTGGGCGTGTTATACATTAAACAGGAAGGCAATTCTAATCTCCCAGGGAATTTTTCCGAAGCGGTAGGTCTGCTCGGTAAAACATCAGATCTTTTGCGAGATTATCCGCCAGCCGTTGTTTCCCCTGCATGTTGGCTATCGCTGCGGCTTGCTGGGCAGCAGCTATGGCTTCAGAGAACCGCCCGTTTTCGGCGTACGCAGCGGCGAGTGTCCGCCGAAATTGCGGTTCTCTACCACCTGAAAGCGCCACCGCTTGCTGGGCAAAGCCGATCGCCTTGGCGCCATCGCGGATTGAGCCATCGGAAGATGTCGCCAGCACCCATGCAATGTTGTTGCGCGAATGCGGATCTTCGGGAGCTAATACCGACGCCGTCTCGTACTGGGCGATCGCCTGCTTGAGCGACCCCTGTCGCAGAAGAGCATTACCAAGGCAGGTGTGGGCGTCCGCGTGATTCGGTTGTATCAGGAGGCTCTTCTCCCAATCCGCGATTGCTTCATCGATCCGGCCTTTTGCAAAAAGAACGTTTCCGCGGTTGTAATAGGCATCTGCATAATTCGGTTCCAGTTTAATAGCTTGTTCGTAGTGAACCATCGCCTCATCCGATTCTCCTTTTCGGGCCAGAGCATCCGCGAGATTCATTTCGATGAAAGCTGAGCCCACGTTGTAGTGCCTGTCGGTCTTAGAAGCTCTGATCCCCGCCGCAGCTGCAAAGTGCGAAATCGCGTCATCCAGTTCTCCACGATCGACCAGCAGATATGCAAGATTGTTGTGCGCGAAATCGTTCTCGGATGTTACAGCAAGAGCATGGGTCCAAAGGGTCTCGCTGTTACGCCAATACGAAGTCTGAACAAACGCTGCCCATGCCAGGCCAATGATAATTACTACGGCCGTGGCGGTAGCAATGCGTAATGTGGACCAATGGCTCGCCGTTACGTCAGCAATGCTCCAGGCTGCGAGCAGAAACAGACCGATATGGGGGAGATAGGTATAGCGGTCGGCATGGCCTTGTTCTCCAACTTGAACGAAGCCAATCACTGGTACGAGCATGACTAGATACCAGAGCCAGCCAGTGAACAGGTAAGGCCGTTTCCCTCGGAAAACGATTGCCGCCCCAGTCATGGCGATAAGCAGTCCGATAGCGATAACTACCTCCCAAGCTGGCAGCATATTGTTTGGGTGCGGATAAAAAGCCGCAAGACGTGTCGGCCACAGTGTTTTCCAGATATAGATTATGTAGCTCGCGAATGCGTTGTCAGTGCGCCAGAGCAACGGCAACGGGGGGAGCGCGCCCGTAGCACGTTTTTGTATGACGAATGTGATGACACAGGAGATCGCTGATAAAATGAGCAAAGGAATCTTTTCAATAATCAGACCACTGACCACTGACCACTGGCCACGGATCTGTGACTTGGTTCTCCTCACTGCTGACCACCGGTCTGTGACCCGATTGAGTGGCCAGTAATCCAACAGCAATAGCACGAATGGCAGCGTTACGAGCATTGGTTTTGACATTAGCCCACAAGCGAGAAGCAACGTCACGAGCAGATATCGAGGTGCCGAGGGCGCCCGCGCATAGCGAGCATATGCCGCCAGCGTCAGCATGAAAAACACCGCACTAAGAACATCCTTTCGCTCAGCTATCCACGCCACCGATTCAACGTGCAACGGGTGAATGGCAAAGAGCGCGGCCACAAAGGCGCTTTGCCAAAGCCCACCGGTCATTTGCTTAAGCACCAGAAAGAGCAACACGACCGAGATTGTATGGAGAATGACGTTGGTGAGGTGATGCCCGCCGGCCTTTAGTCCATACAGTTGGCAATCGAGCATGTGGGAAATCGTGGTCAGCGGATGCCAGTTCCGCGCATGAGTGTGCGTGAAAGCGCCGACTATCCCTTCCGTGGAAAGCCCTCTTATAACGAGCGGATTTTCATAGACGTAAAGATGATCATCAAAATTGACGAAATCGTGAGCCAACGTTTGACCGAATACGGCCCAAGTCACTGCCACCAGACCAAGACAGACGAAGAGTTCGGTTACCCGTGATTTCGCACTCAGGCCGCGGACATGCGAGTCCAAGCGAGAAACACCGGACGAATGCCTTCGGTGGTTCGAATCCTGCCGCTCCTTCATGGTGCGCGTGCTAAGGCGACGAGCTGCCATTTGTTATGCTTGGATCACGCAGCGGTGTGTCGGATTGGTAAAGAGCAAGATTGCTTTCCAGTTCGGTGGCCAAAGCAGGGTTGCCCTGGGTAGTTGCTAATTCAGCGCCGCGCTTCGCGGTTTCAACGGCGTCAGGAAAGCGTCCACTATCCGCGTACGCAGCGGCAAGCACTCTATAAATCATTGGAATCTTGCCTCCTGAGATGCGAAGCGCTTTCTCGCCCAGTTCGACCGCGCGCGCTCCATCGCGGATTGAGTCTTCGGGGCATGTCGCGAACACCCAGGCAAGATTACTCGCAGCGTTTCCGTTGTCCGGTTGGATTGCAAGCACATCCTGCCACTGGTCAATGGCTTCTTTTACTTGGCCATGTTGAATAAGCGCTGTTCCTAGAGTATTCCGTGCCTCGACGTTTTCAGGCTCTATCTCCAACAATTTCCGGTAGTGAACCATCGCTTCTGCAACCTGTCCCTTTTTAAGCAGCGCTTTTGCGAGATTGTCATGGGCTGGCGCGTTTTCAGGACGCAGATCTATGGCTGCTTGTAACTTGGAAATCGCATCGTCCACTTGTCCTTTCTCTAGGAAAATGATGCCAAGGTTGTTCAAAGCAACATCGTTGTTGCTGGTGACAGCAAGCGCATGGGCAAACAGCGTTTCGCTATCGCGCCAGTAAGATGTTTGCAGCCAGCCACGCCAACTTAAAGCACCAACTACAATTAAGGCAGCAGCGCCCAGAGCCATCCGTTGAAAGCGCCATAAGCGAGTCAAATCTGTTACCGCCCAGGTAACCGCAATGTAAAGGCCGATCTGCGGCAAATACGTGTAGCGATCTGCATGTCCTTGCCATCCTACTTGGACCAATCCAATCACTGGCACAAGCATGCCAAGGTACCACAACCAACCGGTTACCAAATAGGGCGCTTTTCTTCTAAAAATAAATGCAGCCGCCGTGATTCCAACGAGAACGATAAAGGCTAGACTGATTTCCAATACCGGCAGTCTGTTTTCCGGGTGAGGGTAGAACACCGCGAGACCTGCCGGCCAGAACATTTGACGGATGTAAATAACATAGGTGACCAAGGCGTTACTTATTCGTGCCGATACTGGCAACTGCTCAGTCCAACCGATTGCTCCTCGTTGAGCCAGAAACGTGACGATGCTTGAAGCGGCAGAGAGCGCGATCAGCGGGGTCTTTTCCAAAACGAGTTGTAACAGCCGACGTCCGGTATTTGATCTATGGGTTTCAAATCTCCCGAGCGGCCAATAATCGAGGAGTAAAAGAACGAACGGCAGTGTAACCAGCATCGGTTTGGACATCAGCCCGAGGGCGACGCCAAGTGCCACTATTAAATACCGGCCAATCGATGGTGCGCGCGTGTAATGTAAGTACGCGAGCAGGGTAAGCATGAAGAAAAACGCGCTCAGCACGTCTTTGCGTTCCGCAATCCACGCGACCGACTCCACATGCAGTGGATGCACAGCGAAAACGGCAGACACAAACGCGCTTCGCCACAACGCACCTGTCATGCGCTCCAGCGCCACAAAAAGGAGGACGACGGCGAGACAATGCAGGAGGACATTGGTAGAGTGGTGCCAGCCTGCGTTTAATCCGTGCAGTTGGCAATCGAGCATATGTGTGATCGTTGTCAGCGGGTGCCAGTTTTCGGAATGGATATGAGAAAATGCCCAGGCGAGGTTGGCGAAGTTGATGCCGCTGGTGATCCTCGTGTTCTGATAGACGTAGCGCGGATCGTCGTAGTTAACGAAATCGAACCGGAGTGTTTGAGCAAAGACGACCCACGTTAGGATGAAGAGACAGACGCAAATGCAGGCGGTCACCCAACGTAGGTTTCGCCTGTGGAGATCGGTTGATTGGCTGATTCTGTGCACCTGCGGCTTAAGATTTGGAAGCGCGAATCGACTTAAAGGTTTCGTCTATAAATCAGGATATAGTTCTTCAGAGTCTCCACTGATTGCGGAACGTCGCCGAAAAAGTAATCGGTCTTGGTCGTCGTAATATTCACGAATCCAGCTGCCGTGTAATTTTGGGCCATGTACTGATTCGCCCAATTGAAAATTGCTTCAGCGGAGTCGGGTCGTCGCAGCCAGGAATAGACCATCGCGACCGAGATAAGATACTTGGGACGCGCCGCTTCGATCTCGCGAATCATCTCCTGTTGCATCTGCTGCGCGTATTTTTGCGGCTCCATTAAACCATAAGTGTAAATGTATCCGGTCGCCGAATGCCGATGGGAATAGAAATAAATCTCGGGTTCGGAGCCCAAGACGGCAATTGTGTCCCCCGGTTCGGTGTGTTCGTGCACGTAGGTGCCAATCCGAACAGATTCGAGAAACGGATTGTCGGGATAGATGAGTCCACAAGCTTGGTTTGGAGAAACGTCGAAGAAGATTTTTTTGTCCAACAGGATAGGGACGCTCAGACCCACGGCAAAAAGAAGGACCAGGACCAATCTAATCAGAATCACCCGACCCTTCAGAATCTCACTGAGTTTGCTGACTGCCGCGCCAGCAAGGAGCGATACTGCCGGCAGAACAAGGATGAAGTAATGCGTTCGGAAATAAAATCCAGGGCACACCGCCAACGCCGAGAAGAAGAGAAACCCAATAAGAAACAGTATGCTGGCACGTAGGCGCTGATCCAAAAGACTCGTAAGCGCCCCGATCCCCGCCAGTATCCAGATTGGCCAACCAGTCAGAATGACTTCGTTAGCGCTGCGGAAAAAAATTTGTGGCGCCTGACTGAGCGGCACGAGGCTGCCATATTGCGAGGCGTAATTGATTGTCCAAAACCAAAGCTTATCGAAAGCGCCCGCGTCCCAGAGGACCAAGACTGTAACTCCAAGTGGAAAAGCTGCCCCCGCCACGAAGATCAGAATCCGTAGAAGCATTCTGTTCAGGGAAAGCCGGTGGCTCAGATCATTCCAGACGATGTAGATTGCTCCGAAGGGAATGAATAGGAGGCCAGGCTGCTTCATCAGGGAGCCAATACCAAACAGTAATCCGCTGACGAATAGTCGCACGAGCTGCTTTCGTTGAGATGGCTCGGAAGTCGTCACTCGTTGTTTTTTGAGCAAGAGCAGTATTCCGCCGAGAGTGGGCAGTATAACAAAATTTGTTGCGTGTGCAGCCAGGCCAAGGACGGACGGACTCACAGACAGAACGGCATAACTCGCTGCGGCAGTAAGTCCCGCCATCGTGTTGATCAATCGGCGCCCTATCAGGAAAATCAGCGCGATCGTGGCAACGTTGATCAGGAGCAAACCGAGATGAATCGCATGAATGGTTTGTCCGAAGATCGACATGATTAAAGCATACGCGGCATAGGTGCCCGGAAACTTCATGTTATAAGCAAGCTTGTAAGGCGGGATACCTTGCAGTATGAGCTGACCTGCATAAGCGTACTCGCCCTCGTCTCGTTCGAGCGGAATTCCCAAGAGACGAATCCTGATTGCAATGACGAGAGTAAAAGCGATTATCGCCAGAGCCCACCATGCAAACTGCACGAGCTTTCCGTTGATGTCGGTCTTACGCAGCACGAAGAGTCCTATTTCAATGAGAAACGGAACGTTGCAACTGAAGTGGCGTCCGAAATTTCGGGTGAACCGTTTTGAAGTGTGATCGCCTGTAGCTAGCGTATGCACGAAATCGCGAGGCGCATTGTTTCTCCGCCCGGTCGCGCGCTGATTTTCGCGATCGTCCTGGCGGCCGTGACGATCTTTGCATACCGGCCTGCCTGGCATGGGGGATTTCTGTGGGACGACGACGCCTACGTCATCAACAACGAATTATTAACTACGCCGCACGGTTGGCAGCGGATTTGGTTTTCTCTCGATTCCCCGTCGCAGTATTTCCCGCTCACTTACAGCACATTTCGCATCGAGCACGCGTTGTGGGGCCTAAACACGACTGGTTATCACTGGGTGAACCTTCTGCTTCATGTTGGCAATGCTCTTCTACTATGGGCGGTGCTTGCGCGGCTAGGGGTACCCGGCTCGTGGCTGGCCGCGGCAATTTTCGCGCTACATCCGGTGCAGGTTGAGTCAGTGGCATGGATTACCGAACGCAAGAACGTGCTGATGGGCTTTTTCTTTTTGCTGACGCTGCTTATGTGGATTGCGTTCGTTGACGAGCGAACTCGGCGCCAGTGGACCTTCTATTGCCTGGCGCTGATTTTTTATGTGCTGGCACTGTCAGCGAAAGCAACGGCCTGCACTCTGCCAGCTGCATTGTTTTTGATTCTTTGGTTGCGGGAAAAACCGATCACGATGCGCCGTCTGATGCAAATTGTTCCTTTTGTCCTTCTCGGCGTTGGCATGGGGTTACTCGCAGTTTGGTGGGAACGCTATCATCAAGGAACAAACCGCGACGTGTTTACCTTCCTCAGCCCGATCGAGCGAATCCTCGTGGCGAGCCGGGCTGTTTGGTTTTACCTGAGCAAAATCTTTTGGCCATCCAATCTCACCTTCATTTATCCGAGATGGAACATTTCACCGGCGGATTTACTCGACTACATCTGGTTGCTTGCGGGCATCGCGGCGTGCGTGGCCATGTACTTCCTCAGGCGATACTTCGGGCGAAGCGTTGAAGTCGCGGCCGCGTTTTTCGTTGCCGCACTCAGCCCGGTGCTCGGGTTCATCATGCTGTTCACGTTCCGCTACACGTTCGTGGCGGACCATTACCAGTACCTGGCATGCATCGGTCCGATCGCGCTTGCGAGCGCGGGCGTAGTCAGTTTGTCGGACAAATTTACCCAATACCGCGCCGTCACTGTAAGCGCTGCGGTGTTAATCGTTGCAAGCTTGGCGACGCTGACGTGGCGGCAAGCCGCGACGTACACCGATATTGAAACGCTTTGGCGCACCACGCTGGCTAAGAATCCGGAATGCTGGATGGCTCATACTAATATCGGGCTTGTCCTTTTTCAGAAGGGTCAGATCAACAATGCCATTGCTCATTATCGGTCGGCCTTGCAAATGCAGCCCGACTCGTGGGATGCCGAGTACAATCTCGGAACGGCTCTTGCGGCGAAAGGCCAGGTGGACGAAGCAATTCTGCATTGTGAGAAGGCAGTATCCATGCGACCAACCGATCCCGATGCTCAGGTCTCCTTGGGCAACCTCCTTCTTGAAAAGGGGCGGATTGACGAAGCAATCGTTCATTACCAAAAGGCAATAGCGGTACGTCCGGATCACTTTCTCGCTCGTTACGGACTCGGTCATGCCTTGCTGGAGAAAGGCGAACTCGACGGTGCCATCCAGGTTTGCCGAAGTGCACTGTTGCTCCGCCCTTCGGACGCAGATTGCCACACGACGCTAGCTATCGCTCTGGAAGAAAAAGGCAACCCTGCGGAAGCAATCCATCATTACCGGAGAGCGCTGGAGCTTGCACCGAAATCAATTCCCACGCTTACCAATCTAGCTTGGCTGCTGGCGACATCCCGGGACGCGTCACTGCGAAATGGTCTGAAGGCGGTTGAGCTTGCGAAACAAGCCGATCAACTGGTCGGAGGCACGAACACCCTTGTGTTGCGCACCCTCGCAGCCGCGTATGCGGAGAACGGCGAATTCGCGAACGCGATTAGAACGGCCCGCTCTGCGATGCAATTGGCGCGGATGCACGGTGAGGACTCTCTCATGACGGATCTCGGTCAACAGATCGCGGTGTATCAACTCGGAATGCCGTACCGGGAGACGGCGAAGTAGTGCCAAGCTGCGGGTGAATCGTTAAATCATTACAAAGGCTTTAACGACTGACGATTGAAACGATTCAGCGATTTAACGATTTACGGCGGCGAAGTCGCAGCCGTCACAGCTCGTCGCGCAGAATTTTGAAAACGGCTGTGCTCTCGACAACACCTTGAAGCGCATCTGTTCCGGGGCCGCTGCCGAATGCGACGACATCTTCAACTGTGACCAGTGCCGATTTTGTGTAAATCGCCGCGGGCTCTGGCTGTTCCTGTGTAGGCTCTTTGGTTTCGGCCGGGTCCTGGTTCACTGGTAGCTTCGCCGCCCCGTATGACTTCATTCCGTGCGGCCCCGTTGCCCAGGTAATCCATGGTTGCCCAGCTGAGTTGAAACCCAGCAACGCGATTCCACTGTCTTTCCGAAAAGGAAACCCATTCAGGCTCATCCCGCCAATGGCCGCATCTCCGCAGACAATGATTGTGGATTTTGGCCCGCCGTAACTTCGCGCGACGCCGACCGCGCGGTCTAGTTCGAGGGTTTCCGTCAGAGTTCGCTCCCCATTGTTTTCTTCAGCCGCCTTCCGCATCAGGCCTGCGTCTACCACGAGTAAATAGCCTCCGGCGTTATACTGCAGCAACTGGATGGCTCGCCTCACCATGTCCGAAAGACTGGGCTGCTGACCTCGCTCTTCCACCTGATTTGCGAACGCGAGATCGTTGTTGCTGAAGAGGCCGAAAAGTTTCGACCGGCGCCACGCTGGAACCGTTTCCAAATCCGTGCGTGTGCGGACGATGTCGAATCCGTTGCCACGAAGCTCCAGCAACAGATCTCGCGTGTCTTGTCTCTCGCCGCCTTTTGTGGTTGGAATAAATTGCGTCGCGCCGCCACCCATGGCGATGTCAATGTTTGCGCGATCCACAAACTCGGCTGCGATCTTCTCCGGGTCGTTCGGGTCTCCTGTGTGCGCGTAGAACGCTGCGCTTGTGGGGTCGGTGAGCTTTGCGTCCGTGACTAAGCCTGTGGCTCGTCCGTATTCGCGCGCCAACTCAATGATGCTCTTGATCGGTTTGCCCTCGCCGTTGATCGCGATCGCGCGATTGGTTACACGCTCACCGGTGGCGATCGCGCTTGCGGCGGCCGCCTGATCGGGTGCAGAGAAGTCCTTCGAGTAATTCATCACCAGCGCGGCGTACGGCATAGAGTCCACATTTAGACGCGTGCCCGCTCCGGCGGCATAGGTGCGAGTAGGCGCCAGCCTCGCAGGCGAGAGCCCCTCTCCGACAAATAAGATAATACCGAAGGGCTTTCGGATGACCCAGTGTTGAAAATAAACGACGCCGACTCCCGCGAAGGCGAAGAGACAGACGAGCGCCAGTAACTGGTTGCGCCACTTCATTTTCGCTTAGTGTAGCGTAAGCGTCCTCGCTTGCGCGGCGAAAATGGCAAGCCGGAGGCGGGCCTTCTTCAAAGAACTGCTTGTCCATGTTCTCGTTCATCGGCAAAGTGCGGGAACATGGCTGGCCCGGTGATGCTCATCATTCGCGATGGATGGGGCATCAATCCCGGCGGACCCGAGAAGCGTGAAGAAAACGGCAACGCAACACTGCTCGCATCTACGCCGTTTCACGATCGTATGTATCGCGATTATCCCTGGTCGCGATTGAGCGCCAGCGGCATGGACGTTGGGTTACCGGAGGGACAGATGGGGAACTCGGAAGTTGGCCACCTTAATCTCGGAGCTGGCAGGATCGTTTATCAGGACCTTACCCGGATTAATCAGGCCGTCGCCGATGGCGAACTGGAACGCAATCGTGTCTTGCAGGACGCCCTCGCCGGTGCGCGCGGACATCGATTGCACCTCCTCGGGTTGGTGTCCGACGGCGGTGTGCACAGCCATTACTCGCACATGATCGCGCTGGCGAACGCTGCACATACGGCAGGAGTTACAGAGATTTTCGTGCACGCGTTCACGGATGGACGAGACACGTCGCCCACTAGCGGTGCGGGTTTTCTAAGAATCTGCGAAAAGGAACTTGAGAACAGCGGCGCTAAGATCATCACCGTGGTCGGGCGCTATTACGCGATGGATCGCGATCGCCGGTGGGACCGCACAAAAAAAGCATGGGACGCAATCGTTCTTGGTGGCGGTGAATTTTGCGAATCATCACCCGCTGCCGCTGTGGAGCGACAATACTCGCTTGGCAAAACCGACGAATTCATGCCTCCGCTCGTTTTCGCCTTCCCGAACGAACAGCGTATTCGCGATGGCGACACGGTTTTGTTTTTTAACTTTCGCGCCGACCGTGCCCGCCAGCTCTCACAAGCGTTTTCGCTGAAAGACTTCGACGGATTTGAGCGCGAAGTGTGGCCGCAAGTTCATTTCGTCTCGCTCACTCAGTATGATGTTCGATATTCTTCGCCGTTCATCTTTGCGCCCAAAGAACTCAAACACATTTTAGGGGAGATCGTCAGCGCTGCCGGCAAACGGCAATTGCGCATCGCCGAGACGGAGAAGTACGCGCATGTGACTTACTTTTTTAGCGGCGGAATCGAAAAGTCCTTTGCTGGCGAAGACCGCAAACTCATTCCTTCGCCCAAAGTCGCCACTTACGATTTGAAACCCGAGATGAGCGCATTCGAAATCACCGATGAACTACTCGCACGCATGGCGGACTATGATTTGATCATTTTGAACTTCGCCAATCCCGACATGGTCGGTCACACCGGTGTTGTCGAGGCCGGGATCAAAGCGGTGGAGACGGTGGACGCATGCTGCGCCCGCATCATTCCAAAACTCCTGGAACTCGACGGGAAAGCGTTGGTTACCGCGGACCACGGCAACTGCGAGCAAATGCGCAACGCTGACGGCTCACCGCACACCTCGCACACCAGTTACCTTGTGCACTTCATTTATGTCGCCAACGACGCCGCGAAGTTCCGCTGCCAGGACGGCATTCTGGCGGATATCGCGCCGACTCTTTTATTTCTGCTCGGCTTGCCGCAACCGAAAGAAATGACCGGGCACAATTTGCTCGTGCCAGTCTAGCGAGAGTTCTCGATTTAGGTTCCGTGTTCCCGCCACGGCGATTCGGTGCAAAACGTGAAGGCGATTGGCGGCTGTGGACTCGTGCCAAATTGGTTTGCGGACGAGCATGAGTGTGTCGTTTGATTCGACCAGAGCACCCCAGCCGACAGGCACTTCCGATTCGCGGAATAATTGCTCCGGCAGCACGATGCAAAACAAATTCGCGCAGCGATAGCGAATTAGCTTCTCGAATTTTGTGCAATCGTAGAGCCGATTTTGTAGCGTCCGCAACTCACGAACGAGGCGCGCATAACCGCGGTGGCCGATCGCGTTGAAGTTCTCGGAATCGAACTCCGGGAAAAGCGAATCGCCGTTGTGCAGGCTTGGATAATGCGTGCGGAGGCGCGCTTCGAGAGCCTGACGACGATTACAGATTTCTTCAAATCGCCGGCGCGCGGACTCGCTGCGACAGTTGTCTCGTCGCAAATCGCATAACGCCTGTTTGCATTCGAACACCGCTGTTGATCCAATTTGCTTCGGGACAAACTGATAGCCGGCCACGTCGGCGCGATATCGGCAGCGGGGCAAAGTCACTTCCATCGCGCACGCGGAAAATCCGTGCGTCTGTGCCCAAAGAAACGCGAACTGCTTGAGCCTGGCGTGTTGTGTTGTTTCGCCGTGGCGGCTTGTTACTCCCGCAGCCATGTCGCGAGTTCACGCGCCCAGTAGGTGACGATGATGTCTGCGCCAGCGCGTTTAAGCGCCGTCATGATCTCGAGAACGGCGGCGCGCTCATCGAAGATCCCTTTCTCGGCCGCAGCTTTGACCATCGCGTACTCACCGCTGACGTGATAGACGGCAGTTGGTTTTCCGAAACGTTCACGCACCCGCCACAAGATGTCGAGATACGGCAGGGCAGGTTTCACCATCACGATGTCAGCCCCTTCCTCAACATCCAGCGCCGCTTCGCGCAGCGCT
Organism: Candidatus Udaeobacter sp.; assembly: GCA_049791915.1. Classification (GTDB taxonomy): domain Bacteria; phylum Verrucomicrobiota; class Verrucomicrobiia; order Chthoniobacterales; family UBA10450; genus Udaeobacter. The sequence goes on along the minus strand of JBARAJ010000246.1, from coordinate 20,661 downwards.
TCGTTTGCGTTCGCAAAATCCATTTGGTACGAGCGGCGGTCGCCGAACTGCGGCGGGCTTTCCGCTGCCTCGCGAAACGGCCCGTAAAACACCGACGCGAATTTCGCGGCGTAACTCATGATGGCTGTTTGATCGAATCCGCTCGCATCGAGCGCCTCGCGAATCGCGCCGATGCGGCCGTCCATCATGTCGCTCGGCGCCACAACATCCGCGCCTGCGTCGGCGTGAGAGAGCGCCGTTTTGACCAAAAGTTCGACGCTTTCGTCATTCAGAACATGAAAATGGTCGCCGTCAATTCGAGTGACACCGCAATGGCCGTGGCTCATGTATTCGCAGAGGCAAACGTCTGTGATCGCGACCAATTCCGGACATTTCGATTTGATTGCTCGGAGCGCTTCTTGAATCACTCCGTCTTCTGCGTAAGCGCCACTGGCTTGCTCATCCTTGTGCGCTGGAATTCCGAAAAGCAGGATCGCTTGCAGCCCGAGATCCTGGGCACGGCGCGCTTCATCGACAACCTCTTTCACCGGCAACTGAAAAACTCCTGGCATACTGCCGACAGGCCGGCGTTGCTCCAATTTTTCGCTCACGAACAGCGGCAAAACAAAATCGTGAATGGTCAAATGGGTTTCACGGACCAGGTTCCGCAGGGCAGGGGAACGCCGCAGGCGACGCGGTCGATGGACCAATCTTCTCACAAGGCGAGGCTACCCGCGCGGCGCGATTGTCGCAAGCCGACCGTGCTACCGAGTGCGTGACGGATGCTTGACGGCGCGGAGCGTTGGGTGTCTGCATCTTAGCCGTGGCGCGTCGCTCCGATTATTTGTTGATCGATGTCAGTAACTCGTACGCAAAACTTGCGTTCGCGTCGAGAGAGCGAGTCTCCAATTCTGCGCGAATCCCTACGGCAGAGCTTTCAAGCAGCCTGGTCGCTGAATTTTTGAGGAGGCGACAGATAAAGAAACTCGTCGTCTCATCAGTGGTGCCGGCAAAAAACTCTGCGATCTCGAAGGCCGCGCACAACAAAGCCCAACTGCTCTGGGTGGATTGGAAACTGAAGCTGGGTGTCACGATTGATTATCCCAAACCCGAATCGATAGGCGCGGATCGCCTGGCGAACGCTGCGGCTGTTGCCGAACTTCATGGATGTCCTGCCATCGTTGTGGACTTCGGCACAGCAGTGACGTTCGATGTGGTTTCCGACGGGCGCAGGTACGTCGGTGGCGTGATTGCGCCGGGACTCGAAGCGCTGACAAGTTTTCTTTACCAACGGACAGCGCTGCTCCCGAGGCTCTCGCTGAAAGAGCCACACCGTGCCGTCGGTAAATCGACCGTTGAGGCAATGCGGTCCGGCGCCATCTTCGGCTACCGTGGATTGGTTCGGGAGATTCTGGCGCGAATCAAAGCGGAGCAGTTTTCGCGCAAAAAGGTTACCGTCGTCGCGACGGGCGGTTATGCGCGCCTTATTGCCCGCCAGCTGCCGGAGGTCGCGGCGATTCATCCCCACCTGACTCTCGAAGGATTACGGATCGTGGGGAACTTGAATTAACCCGGTAACCAAGGAATGACGGCTTCCCAGCCGTCAACCTTTTAGAAAGACGTTTGCCCAAGCCGTCGCTCCTTGATAACATTTTCCGAACCGGACTGAAAATCTTCGCGCTGAACGCAATTTCGACTTGTCAGGGATGCTAATCAGCGCTTGAATCGGGGGTTCATGAGAATCTGGAAGATCGCTGCGATCGCAGCGCTGGGGCTTACCTCATTTGCTGCGGACAATGTTGCGCCGACCAAAGCGGAGTTGGAGGAGATGTACAACACCGCATACCGCGCGTTCGACGCGGGCAAATTTCCGGAGGCGCTAAAACAACTCGACGCCATTGACGCGCGCCAGCCCGATCTCGCCGCGTCGAAGAATCTGCGCGGCGTCATCCTCATGCGGCAGGGCAACTACGATCAGGCTGAAGCCGCACTGACCGAAGCGTCGCGGATTGATCCGAAGTTTTGGAATGCGCGCTTTAACATGGCGGAGATCCCATTTCTCAAAAAAGATTGGGCAGAGGCCAGAAAACGCTTCGAGCAATTGCTCTCGACCGGTCAGTCCGATCTGGCGAAGGAAGCTTCGCAGCTGATCCAATACAAGATCTTGCTGACTTATCTAATGGAGGGCAAAAGCAACATGGTCGATTCCATTCTGGCCAAACTCGAGCTTTCGCCCGATACGCCCGCTGTTGATTATGTGAAGGCAGCGGTCGCGCTTCAACAGAAGAACGAAGCGGAAGCGAAGGATTGGATCAGCGCGGCGGAAAAGAATTACTCACCGCAGCTAAACAAGCTTTTCGTGGAATCGCTGTACGAAGTCGGTTGGATCGAAAAACCATCCGGCCAACGGCGAGCTTCGCTACCGCTCATGACGGCGGCCGAACGCACGGAAAAGACGAAGGCGTTTGCCCGTTCAAAATTCGAGCAATCGCAGCAGGCGTTTCAGCAGCGCGATTTTGCGACGGCGCTGAAACTGGTGGACGAAGCGGACAAGATAGATCCCAATCAACCACCGACCCTAAATTTGCGAGGCGAAATTCTGATGCAGCAGGGGAAATTCGACGATGCCGAGGCCGCTTTCAAAAAGGCGGTGAAGTTGGATCCGAAACTTCAAAATGCGCAATTCAATCTCGCGCAAATTCCATTCAAAAAGAAAGAGTACGCAAAAGCGCGCGACCGGTTGGAGACATTGTATAAACGCATACCGGGCGGCGACAAAAACCAGGCGGCCGCGCTGCTCAAGTTCAAAATTTACATGACCCTTTTGATGGAGGGCAAAGAGAGCCGGGCGCATTCGATGATGGAGGAATTCCAATTCACGGGCGATACCCCCGCGCTCTATTACGCGCAGGCAGCATGGGAGTACAAGCACAATAATGCGCAAAAGGCCGAGGAATGGACGAACTCTGCCAACAAAATTTATTCGCCGGCGCTCAACGGCGTTTTTGCTGATGCTTTCTATGATGTCGGGTGGTTGCAAAGACCAGAAGGCATAACTGCTCCTGCGGTCGCGTTTGATACAGCCAATGTCGCCACGTCGCAGACGGACAGTGGTCCCGCAGTAGAGCCGAGCCCAATCCCGGACAAAGGCCTTGCTGCAAATAAACAGGGTGGAAATCTTGCCTTGGCGCCGTCGACAGGTGCGCCAGAGGGTGGAATGGAACTTGCCGGCGCCGGAACGGCAGCTAACCAGACCAGTTTGACTGCGGCCGCGCCTGAGACCAATTCGCCGGCCGAACAGTCGGTGGCGCAATCCCCTTCGACAAGTGTGGGATCGACAACGGCGTCGCAGCCGGTCGCGCCTGATACGGCGAGCACGTCAACTGTTGCCAGCAACCAAAATCAAACTGAGCAACAGCCTGCAGCGCAAACGAGTCCCGAACAGGCAAGCGCGGGGGCAACGGCGTCGCAGCCTGATACGGCGAGCGCGTCGACTGTTGCCAGCAACCAAAATCAAACTGAGCAAAAGCCTGCGGCTCAAACAAGTCCTCCCGAACAGGCAAGCGCGGGGGCAGCGCCGGCCAAAGCGTCATCATCAACCGTTGCGGGCGCGTCGAGCCGCAGACTGTGGATTGTTGGCGGACTACTCTTGGCGGCCGTAGTCCTAATCGCGTTGGCTATCGTGCCTATACTTCGCCGGGGATACAAGTTCACGGTCCCGGGTTCCGAGCGAACGGAACCGGGTGCCGACACAGCGGTTTTTAAAGCGAGAACAGCGCCCGCCCATACAAGTGGCGTGCAAGGCAACGGCTTCGCCGGGGGACCACCTCAAGTCTCGCTGCAACTTAAACCGTGGAACTCTCCTGTGCGGCAGAGCGCATTACCGTCGGCGAAAGCTGTCGGTGCTTTTAGTCGGTTGAAAGGCTCGAAGTCGAAGCCTTCACGACCTCCTGCAACCGTTGAGCCGCAAGACGGAAAATCAGCTCCAGTGGCCGAGCCATTCTTTGAGTCGGTCGGTCCAGTGCTGGAAACCATTGAGCCGCAAGGCGAGAAATCAGCTCCAGTGGCCGAGCCATTCCTTGAGTCGGTCGGTCCACTGCTGGAAACTGTTGAGCCACAAGGCGAGAAATTTCCTCCAGTGGCCGAGGCATTCTTTGAGTCGGTGGCTCCAGTGCTGGAAACTGTTGAGCCGCAACGTAAGGAATCAGCTCCAGTGGCCGACTCATTCTTTGAATCGGTCGGCCCAGTGCTCGAACAAACACCGGAGGTTGTGCTAGCAGTTGGTCCGCAGGAAACTGGGCTGGACGGTTCCGAACCGGTCAATGAATTTGCCGAAGCCTCTACGACTACGCTTCGATCGGTGGAGGATGAAATTCTGGAGGTTCCGGAGGAACCCGTGTTCGCCGCCCAAGAGGCCAACGAATTTTTCGAGCATCCAAGGGAAGAAGCTGCGGTCGCGTATGAGCAACCGAACGAGGTCTTCACCAGCGGGGCCGAGTATGCGTGGCCCGGTACCGAAGCCGCAGCGGAGTTAACAGCTGCATCTATCGAGAACGATCAGCCGCACGAAACGATTTTTGCCGAGCGTGAAGCTTTTGTTGAGCGCGAGAATTTTCCAGGGGATGAGTCCTTTACAGAGCGCGAAGATCCAGTTAACGATGTCATTGCCGAACACGCGTCTGATTTCCAGCCTCCGCCTGCTGTTCCCCTCCGGCCAGTCTTTTCTCAACCAACCATACCTGCAACCATGCCAGAAACTACTCAAACACCACCTGCTCCGATAGCCAAAGCCCCGGCACCGCCTGTGCCAAAACCGCAACCGCAACCGCAAGCGCCGGTACCTGCAGCCGGGATGCAAACCTCTGTACAGCTTACTTTCTCGTTCGAGATAGCAGCGATGCAGTTAACGCCGAGCTTCAAGATGGGAGTGTTGAAAGTCCGTCCCACATCGAAGCTCGTCACAATGCGTTTGCCTTCACCTCAGCGGGCGCAATCTCCGTTGAATTTGCAGGTTGCCTTCGAAGTTGTGAAAATTCAGCCCGTCGCGGGCGCGCTAGGCAGCATTCGCGTGGTTCCGTCCCAGCAACAGCGGCCTGCCATGGGCGGCATGCCTTCGTTTGCAGTCGCCGGATTGCAGGTCGTGCCGAATTCTGAAACTGCGCCGGTTCAACTCACCCCGTCACCGCAGGGGCGCGCATCGGTATTCATTACCGTGCCATTCCAGATCAGCACGCTCGAGTTTTCTCCGACGCTCGAAATTGGATCGGTTACGCTGAATTCAAATTCGAAGCAGGTTGTTGTCCAGTTGCCAGGGACCGGGCCCGGTCCAGTCGAAGGCGCGCCAATGTTCGAGATCGCTAATCTCGAGCTGAACGAAGGCGGAGAGATCGTAATGATGCAACTGAACCTGCTTGGCGGACCGAAGCGTGCGTAACAGATGCCAGGTTCGACCAGTCTGATCGGTCAAAAATCAGCGCCAGTTTAGCGGGCGCAATTGCTTCGGAAGAAACGTGCCATTTTTCCGGATCAATTTGCCGTCGAAATAGATTTCGCCGCCGCCGTAATCGGGACGCTGAATATTGACCATATCCCAGTGAACTTGGCTTCGATTTCCGTTGTCGGCTTCCTCATAGGCTTGTCCCGGAGTGAAATGGAATGAGCCAGCGATTTTTTCGTCGAACAAGATATCGCGCATCGGCTGGAACACTCGCGGATTAAAGCCGAGCGAAAATTCGCCGATGTAACGCGCGCCCGGATCTGAATCGAGAATTTTGTTGAGTTTTTCGGTCTCGTTGCTTGACGCCTCGACGATCTTACCTCGCTTGAAATTAAGCCGAACACCGTCGAAAGCGGTGCCTTGATAAATGCTCGGCGCGTTGAAGGTGAGTTGGCCTTCCACCGAGTCTTTCACCGGAGCTGTGAAAACTTCGCCGTCGGGAATGTTGCGATCACCTCCGCAAATGACAGCTGGAATTCCTTTGATACTAAAATTCAGATCCGTGTCGGGACCCTTGATTTGGACGCGGTCCGTTTGTTCCATTAGCCCCTTAAGCGCCTTCATCCCGGGCTGCAGTCTGCGGTAGTCGAGTGTGCAGACATCGAAAAAGAAGTCTTCAAACGCTTCCGTGCTCATCCCTGCAAGCTGAGCCATCGAGGGCGTGGGCCACCGCAACACAACCCATTTTGTCCGTTTGACGCGCTGATCCTGAACCGGGCGCATCTTTTTGCCGATCAACTGCATCTTTTCCGGCGGTATGTCCGCCATCTCCGTGATATTGTGACTGCCGCGCATCGCGATGTATGCGTTCATTTTCTTCATTCGCGCCAGTTCGTAGCTTGCCATGATGTTTAGCTGTCGATCGGAGGCCTCTAGAGCGATCGCGCGGTTCACTCGCGCGTGATGTACCTGCGCAAACGGAACGCCTCCTGCACTCCGTACCGCTTGTATCAGCGCGACCGTCATTTCGTCGGGAATGTCGAATGCTTCGATCAGGACCGTCTCGTTGCGTTTTAGGCGAATGGAGTATTCCACCAGGAGTTTTGCGAGTTTATCGAATCGCTCGTCGTGCATAGGCGTTTATCATTCCACCAGCCAGGCGCGATGCAACTGTAGCCGCTTTCCTGCTTGTCACGCCGAAGCTGCGCGAAGGCGGATGGAAAGCGCGGGACTGCGCTTATTATCACATCGCGACACGCGTCGCTCACAGAGCGATGGATGCACTGAGCTTCGCGGCGAATGCGCCATCAAAACCGTCGCGAAAAGGAAGTGAATCTTTTTCCGTTTCTAAACCGAGGGCCGGCAGCTCGGCAAGGAGCAGGCGAACGACCTGTTCGTTTTCTTCGCGCTCAAGGCTGCATGTGCTGTAAACCAGTACGCCGCCGGGTTTCAGCAACCGGAGGACAGCACGCGAGACGATCAACTGTTCGTTGGACATTCGACTGAAATCTTCAGGTCGCAGTCGCCATCTTACGTCAATCCGTCGGCGCATGACTCCGGTGTTTGTGCATGGCGTATCTAAAAGGACCCGATCGAATGGCGCGATTGACAAAATTTCTTCTGGGGGATGATTGCGCGTCCAATCGTGGTGGACAGCACGAACGATGGTCGCGCCCAGCAGGCCGACATTATCTTTCAGAATTTGGAGTCGTTCACGGTCGCGGTCGCAAGCAATGATAACTCCCTGGTTTTGCATGAGCTGCGCGAGATAGGCCGTTTTGCCGCCCGGTGCTGCGCACGCGTCGAGGATTCTTTCTCCTGGCTTCGGATCGAGAAGCTCACACGCGATTGCTGTGCTGGGATCCTGAATGTAGCAATGACCAGAATCGAGAGCGGCCGTTGGCAAAGTGTTGAATTTTGCAAAACCTGGGTTGCCAGGTAGCGGTCGTACGTCTGGGTACAGCTGTAGAAACCTTTCCGGCTCGGTCTTTATTCGATTAATCCGGCCATAAATGGGCGCAGGCCGATTGTCCCATTTGCACAGCTCTTCGGTGAACTCGGCGCCAAAGCGTTGGTGCCACCGTTCGACAAGAAATTGCTGATGAGACGTTCGAACGAACAACGGCTGCGCGTCGGACTGTGCAAGCAGGTCATTTCGCTGTCTGATCGCGCCGCGGACGACGGCATTAATGATCGATCGCTGCTTTTGCGAGGCTATGGCAACTGTCTCGTGCACGGCTGCGTGCTCGGGCGTTTTGAGCAGGAAAACTTGATACAAGCCGAGTCGCAGGATGTCTCGGACGTTGGTCTCGATGCGCGACGCGCGCAGACAGCCAATCCAAAAATCGAGCAGCGTTAAGTTGCGCAAAACGCCATAGAACAGTTCCAAGGCAAACGCACGATCGGAAGGAGTGAGATCCGCGTTGGCGAGAAGTCCTGAGATAATGGAATCCGCGAAACGTTTTTCTTTTCGCCAAAGCCGCAAGGCCGCCAGCGCGGTTTCGCGAGCAGTGCGCTGCGCCATGCTTTTGTTACTGCGGCCTCACTCTCGCGCGTCCAATAGAGTAATAATTGAATCCGAATTGCCGCATCGTTTCAGGATCCAACAGATTTCGTCCGTCGAAGACGATCGGCGTCCGCATCTTGTCTTTCAACACCGCGAGGTCCACGTTCGCAAATTCATTCCAGTTCGTGGCAATGATCAGCGCTTCGGCATCAGTGGCGGCTTCCAGAGCCGACGAGGCAAATTCCGCATCGGCGATCGCTTTGATGCCGCGCGCCTTGTGCATTCCTTTCGGATCGTAGGCGACCACATGCGCCCCTTCGCGCAGGAGCTGTTCCACCAGCTCGATTGCAACCGATGAGCGTACGTCATCGGTGTCCGGCTTAAACGTAAGACCCCAGACCGCGATCCGCTTCTCGCGTAATACCCAGAGCGTCTCGCGGATGGCCTTGAGGAAACGCGCCTTTTGACCTTCGTTTATGCGTTGCACTTCTCTGAGCAGAGTGAACGGCGTTCCAAGCTGCTCACTGATCGCGATGAACGCCGCAACGTCTTTTGGGAAACAGGAGCCGCCGTATCCAATTCCAGCGTTTAGAAAATCGCGCCCGATACGGTGATCCATCCCGATCCCGCCAGCCACTTTTTCAACGTCGGCTCCACTCGCTTCGCAAATCCCCGACACCGCGTTGATGTACGAAATTTTCAGCGCCAGGAATGAGTTCGCGCAATGTTTAATAAGCTCCGCACTACTAATATCGGTCACGAGGATCGGTGCCATGAAGGGCTCATACACCTTTTTCATCAAATCGATCGCTTGCTCGCTTTGCGCTCCGATCACGATCCGGTCCGGATGCATGAGATCGGCCACGGCGCAGCCTTCGCGCAAAAATTCCGGATTGCTGACCACGTCAAATTTTGCGCCGTGGCGGTTATATCTTTTGATTGATTCCGCCACTTTTTCCCCTGTCTTCACGGGCACCGTGCTCTTGTCGACGATCACTCGATAATCGGTCAACACGCCCGCGATCTCCCGCGCGACTTTCTCCACGAAGCTGAGATCGACATCGCCGTCCGGCAATGTCGGAGTCGGGACCGCGATGAAAATGATTTGTGAGCCTTCAACCGCCTCCTGAATGTTGCCGGTGAAATGGAGTCGCCGCGCCGAGACGTTGCGGTGAATTATTTCTTCCAGTCCCGGTTCGTAGATCGGTACCTCGCCGGCTTTGAGCTGTTTCACTTTTTCGGAGTCATTATCGACACAAATGACATGATGGCCGACATCAGCGAAACAGGCGCCCGTCACCAGACCGACGTATCCGGAGCCGATAATTGATATATCCATGAATCAGGAACGGTGTCGGCGAATCAAGCCCAGCACAAGTGGCGGAATTCAGCCAGCGGTTTCGCCGCAAATCGCCACTTTTGGATCAGTTGCCCGACGAGTAAGGATCGAAGTTGAAATCGAAACCAAGTTTCGGGAACGCCTTGAGTGTTACGGTGAACAGGAGACCGTACTCTTTCACTCCCGAGTTATCGCGTATTACTCCGCCGAACGAGGCCACCCAGCTCGTTAGGTCCCGGTAAATCGCATAGCGCTGTTCCTGCAGAGTGTCGGTGGCGCCTTCATACTGCTCTTGAATGGCAAAGCCCCAGTTGTCGTTAACGCGAAGGTATCCGCCTACAACAAACAAGCTGCTATTATCGAAAAACGGGTTCCCATTCAGGTAACGGTGGCCGAGGTTCACTTGCAGATTCGCTAACGGTTGGACTGTCGCATATGTGTCGACTTCCGTGAAACCTTTCGAGAAAGCGGGCAGCTGAGAGTTCACAGAAAAGGACATCCACGGCAGGGGATTAAACCGGAGATTGTTGAACAAATTTGAGTAATCCGTGCGATCGTACGGATTCTCGAAGTTTCTATCGACAAACGTATCCAGTTCAAGCCACGTCATCGTTGAATCGTCCCGCCGGGTTTCCAACTTGTTGCGGACACCCACGCGCCAGACTGTCCAATCGGCGATCGAATCAATCGCGGTGAACTGTGGAAAATCGATTGCCCGAAGCTGCGTAGACGGTTCAAATCGATCGAATTGCAAAACTGACAGGGGATTAGGTCCGTCTTCCTTCACGTAGGAAAAGTCGGTAAACGGTTGGAACACGTGCATCAATCCGTCTAAACCGAAAGCACGACTTTGCACATCCTCCCATTTTCGAGAGATCTTGAACGAAGCTTCCACGCCCGTATCGAAGACGCTTCGAAACGTATCCCCGTCAAACTTGATGGGATTGGCTGTTGTCGGTGCCGGCAGGGTAACGTCGGGCACCAGCGGGTTTGATGGCGGCACAAATATGGTCGATCCGAGATCCCAAGTCTTGCCGTAGTAGGTGCCTCGATATCCGGCCCGCGGCACAATCGACAGCCATCCAAAATATGTGTTGGGAAAAGATATTTGATGGAACGTGTCGAAACGCTCCGTGCCGTAATTCTTGATACCTGAGCCCTCAGGAAATTGGAGTCGCAAATTGGCAAATCCGGTTTCACCTTCGTAAAATATCGGCCCGCCAAAGAGTGCATTCCGCTTAATGTCGAGTACCACTTCCGGCTGGCGTTCCGTAGTGGTGAAGAAATCGTTTGCCTGGAAACGCTCGATCCCGGTGAGGGTGAAAACCGGGTTTACCTTTGTCACCGCTACCACATTGTCTGGAACAGGATCGATCCGAAATTCTCCCTGGAAAAAGTCCTGCATCACATACTGGTCACTCAGCTTGGTGATGTTGGCGATGCCATAGATGGAGTCGGTGAAATCCGTGTGGTCCTCGAGGCTGAGCAGGTATCGCGACGCAGGCACACCCGCTCGCGGTATGTCGGTTTGATTGATATCTGGGTTTTGGTCGTTGATGTAAAAAGTTTTTATCCGCGCCACACTGGTTTTGCCTTCCCCATATTCAATTGTTGGCTCAAGACCGATGGCTGGCCCTCGTCTGCCGAAATAATCCAGCCGGAGCCGGGTTTGAATATTGTCTGTGATCGGGAACGTGACCTGCGTAAGAAGCGATGGTCCCCACACGCTGTAATACGCGGGGGAGATGGTAAAACTAAACGCGTTGTCGAGCGATTGGTAGAGATACGGAAACCAAAACACCGGCACCTTCCCGACGTATGCGGTGACGTTCAGAAAGATTACCCGATCCTTGTCGTAAAGCCGAATCTTGTGGGCGTGCAGGTGAAAATCGGGCTTCGACGAATCGTGCGTCGTGAAAGTGCCGCCATTGATAAGATAAGCATTGTCCCCCTCAAGCGAGGTCACATCGTTACCGGCCAGAAAGTAAGGTTGTGACTCCGTCCGTCCGACGATCGCCCGGATCTTTTTGGTTTCAGTGTTGTAAACTCCGCTGTCGGCGTTGTAGAGGCTTATGTCGCGATAAATTCGGACGTGGCCCCTCAAAACCACGTCGTGTGTAGAGGAATTGTACTGTGCGTAGTCGGAGTAAATGTCCGTGTTCCCGATGTGAATCACGACGTTGTCGCGGGCGGTCGCCAGGCCGTTTTGATATGTGGTTTGCCCAGTCGAAGTGATTTCAATTGGGGCATTCTCCGGAGTTTTGATTTCTCCGTACATCCAACCGGCAGTCGCAAGCAGGCCGGCCAGCAAGAAAACCAGCGATCGCATGGGCAAACACCGAGAGTACTGCAGCAAAGTCCCCCCTGCAAAGCCAAAACCGCTCAACGCGAGAGATAAACAGGCGCCAGGCACCCGATGATTGGCGGGCGTCTAAAGCGCACCCGAATATTAGTCAGGGCGAGAAGCGTGGTCTTAGTGTAACCGGTTTTATCCTCCAGAGATTCGATAGTCGGCCTATATTCTTCCCGACTTTAGCGAGTTTGAAAGCTCAAAACTCACGTGGCTACGGACGCCAAATCTAAAAAAGTTCGGCGCATGTTTGTTCTCGCCGACACGCACAATCGTCTGCCGCAGAGCGTGAGGGAGGTGGCCCAAGACGCTGATGAGATCTGGCATCTTGGCGACGTTTGCGCGGAAACGATTCTTGATGAGCTGCGAGCAATTGGACCCCGGGTAATCGTTGTGCGCGGAAATTGCGACAGCAATTCCGATTGGCCGTTGGTTCTCGACCTTGCGCGAGGCGGGTTGAAATTCCGGCTGCAACACGTTCCGCCGGATCATCCCCCGGATGACGTCGATGTTCTCCTGCACGGGCACACGCACGTCCCGCGCAACGAAAGGCTCGGCGGCGTTCTGTTTCTCAATCCCGGCTGCGTGACCCGGCCCAACCGCGGCGCACCGCCAAGCGTCGCCTGGCTTGAAATCGATGACGGAAAAATCATTTGGAAACTCGTGCCGCTTCGCTGACAGGCATCCCAAGTAGCGACGGCTTCCTAGCCGTTGAGGGAATGACGGCGGGGGGGAAACCGTCGTTCCTTGCTCGTGATTCGCTCTTGATTAAATCAGCGGCAATCGCTTTTCTTCACGAAGATGGGTTCGGCTGTCGATCAAATCTTCGTGCATGGAAAGCGATGGCTGCTTTCCTGGTTTGCAGGCGCGCCGAATTGGGTGATCCAAACCACGTCCAGCCTGATCAACATTGTCGCGTTGCTCGCCGCGTTTCTCACGCTCTTCGCGCTTATGTCGGTGCTGGAGCGGAAAATTTTGGGACGAATGCAGAATCGCTACGGGCCGAACCGCGTCGGGCCTTTCGGTCTTTTCCAACCGGTCGCGGACGGAATTAAAATGCTAATCAAAGAAGACATCGTGCCGGCGCGTGCAGACAAGATCGTCCATTTTCTCGCGCCAAACCTGCTTGCCGCAGTGGCCATCCTCACGCTGGGAGTAATTCCGTACGGGCGAAACATGACCGCGTTCACAATTGACGGCGGCATACTCTTTTTCTTCGCGGTGGGATCGGCAACCGAACTCGCGGTATTCATGGCCGGCTGGGCCAGTAACAACAAATTTTCGATGCTCGGCGCCATGCGCGCGATTGCCCAGATGTTCAGCTACGAATTGCCGCTGATCATCACAGTGCTCCCGGTAGTGATGGTCGTTGGCTCGCTTATGCCGGACAGGATTGTTTTCGCACAAGGCGAATACACGTTAGGCATCGTGCCGCGCTGGTTTGTCTTCACGCCGTGGGGCGCCGCGGCATTCCTATTGTTCTTCGTCTCCGGCTTGGTGGAATCGAATCGCACACCGTTCGATGTGCCGGAGGGCGAGTCGGAAATCGTTGCCGGACACATGACTGAGTATTCGGGATTTAAGTACGCCACGTTTTTCATGGCGGAATATCTCGGGATGTTCGCCGTCAGCGGACTGGCGGTGACGTTGTTTCTCGGCGGCTGGAATGCGCCCGTGCGCGTGCTCGAGTTTGTTCCCTCATACGTCTGGTTTTTCGCAAAGCTGAGCGCGCTGCTCTTCGTTTATATTTGGCTTCGCGCAACGCTTCCGCGCACTCGCGTCGATCAAATGATGAATGTCGCCTGGAAGTTCATGTTGCCGATGTCGTTCGCGTGTGTCATCGCAGCCGCCGTCTGGCATTATGCCGGGCGTGGTTTGCACGGCTGGCTTTGGTCCCTGCTCGTCATCGTCTTTGTCTACACTGCGCTGTCGATCCTGCTGGACACGCGAAGGAAATTCGCGCGGCGTGTTTATCGTTTCGCTGAATGAACGGTCCAGTATTCATTATGATTTCCGCCTTGACGCTGGCCGCTGCGCTGGCGGCCGCGACGTTGCCAAATCTCATGCACGCCGCCTTCTGCCTGGTGCTGGCGTTGCTTGGGCTGGCATCTTTCTTTTTCCTGCTCGGCGCAGAATTCGTAGGACTTGCCCTGGTGTTCATTTACATCGGCGCGGTGGCGGTGCTGATCGTTTTCACGATTCTTCTGACGCGCCGCGATGCGAAGGAACATTACGGTCTCAACTGGAGCGGTGTTCTCATCGCGCTTGCTGTTTTTGCGGGTTTAACATGGGCGGTTCTAAAAACGCAATCGCTGTCCATCGTCCCGCGGCACATTCGTGCACTCACGGTTAAGCAAATCGGCCAGGCGTTAATGACGGGTTATGTGTGGCCGTTGCAATGCGTCGGGCTTCTCCTAACCGCCGCCCTGATCGGCGCTCTCGTGCTCGTAATGGAGGAAAAAAAGTGAGGCTGGAGTCCGGCGCTCGGGGAGCGCACGGTTGCACCGTGCTGGTTTCCGCATTCTGCGGAAACGAACTTCCTCGACGTATAGCTTGTTTGCGGTGTGACAACGAAAGTTCGCGATCGCCTGGAGCCGATCGCCAGCACGCCAGAGGCGTGCGCTCCCCAGACGCCAGATATACCGCATCATGACACCAACACTTCAACTCTTCCTCATCGTTTCCGCGGCGTTGTTTTCCATCGGACTGCTCGCGGCCCTCAGCCGACGTCACGCGATTTTCATCCTGATCGGGATTGAGATGATGCTCGCGGCTGCGAATTTGAATTTTATCGCGTTCTGGCGCTTTGCTCCGCCGCCGCATCCGCCAACCGGGGTGATGATCGCAATTTTTTCCATCGCAATCTCTGCAGCCGAGGCAGCTGTTGGTCTCGCGATGGTTATTGCCGTTTACCGGCATTTCCGGACAACGAACGTCGATCAATACAACCAGCTCAAAGGATGAATCCGGCGATCGTGGGTAATCTCTGGCTGTTGCCGGCGGTGCCATTTGCGGCAGCGGTCGTGATTTTGAGCTTCGGAAAATCGCGGCGCAAAAGCGCGGCCGTATTCGCAATCGGTGGCCAAATCGGTGTGCTGGCAATTTCGATGGTGGCGTTCCTTCCGACACTGCAAACGCATGGTTTCCGCGAAGTCCAGAATTTCACATGGTTCACGTTCGGCGAACAAACCCTGCGGCTCGGATTTGTTCTCGATCCGCTCGCGGCAGCCATGCTGGTGATGATTTCACTCGTCAGCCTGTGCATTTTTGTCTTCAGCGTCGGCTACATGGCTGACGACAAGAATTTCAGCCGTTTCTTCGCGTACCTCTCGTTTTTCTCTGGCGCGATGCTCGGCATGGTTATCGCGAACAGCTTGCTGCTGCTTTTCATGTTTTGGGAACTGGTAGGTCTCGCGTCGTATTTACTCATCGGCTTCTGGATCGAGCGACCGAGCGCCGCTGCGGCCGCAAAGAAGGCATTCATCACCACGCGGATCGGCGACATGGGATTTTTTCTCGGAATGCTCTGGCTCTACAATCGCAGTGGCACATTGCTTTTTTACGATGGCGGCCGTGGATGTCTTGAAAGCACCGGCCTGGCTTTGCTTGGCGCAAGCGCGACGTTCATCGCGCTTCTGATTTTCTGCGGCGCAGTTGGCAAGTCCGGACAATTCCCACTGCACGTCTGGTTGCCGGACGCGATGGAGGGTCCGACCCCGGTCAGCGCACTCATCCACGCGGCCACAATGGTCGCCGCGGGTGTGTTTCTGGTCGCACGCGTTTATCCGCTGTTTTCGTTAGGCGCGATCAACGGCGTGACGTCATCGCTCACTGTCGTTGTCTGGATTGGAGTAACGACGGCGCTCATGGCTGCGCTCATCGCGATCGCGCAGGCCGACATCAAACGCATCCTGGCTTATTCCACTGTGTCGCAGCTCGGTTTGATGATGGTCTCGTTAGGCGTCGGCGGTGTGGCGGCTGGAATCATGCATTTACTCGCGCACGGCTTTTTCAAGGCGCTTCTGTTTCTGGGCTCTGGCTCGGTGATTCACGGATGCCATGGCGAACAGGACATTCGAAAAATGGGCGGATTGCGGCGCCTGATGCCGGTGACGTTTGGAACGTACGCCATCGGTATGATGGCGTTGAGTGGCGTCCCGCTCTTCTTTTCCGGTGGCTGGACCAAGGAGGAAATTCTTCACGCCACCGCGCATTGGCCGCGATCGCATGCACCGTATTACCTGATGCTGGTTGGCGTCGTTCTCACGGCACTCTATATGACGCGGCAAATGATCTATGTCTTTTTTGGCGATCGTCGGAGCGCCGCTGAGCACGCGCACGAAAGTCCGCGTGTGATGACGATGCCGCTGATTGTGCTGGCGATTGGCGCAGTTTTCCTGAGCGTCGTGCTCACTTCCGCCTGGCCATGGCTGCATGATTATCTGATGGGTGAACCTGTTCACTTCGACATTGCGCAACTGATCCAGCCCATGCTTTTCATTTCGCTTGTGCTCGTAGGCGGTGGAATCGCACTGGGTGTCTGGTTCTATCGCAAAGCTGGCGTGCAGAATCGAGATCGCCCCGCGGAAATCGATCCGTTCGAGTACGCGCAACCGGCGCTATTCCGATTCCTCGCAAACAAGATGTGGATCGATGAGTTGTATGCGCGGACGATTATCGCGTTCGCCTGGGCCAGTGCGCGTTTGTCCGACTGGATGGATCGTTATTTCTGGGATGGTTTGGTGCGCGGGTTCGGCGCAATCAGCCAACTCTTTGGAATATTTACAGCCGACGTGGACGAGCGCGGCATCAACGCCGGAGTGGATGAAACGACAGTTGGCGCTCGCGGTTTGGGCCGGCTGTTGTCCAGCGCGCACTCTGGACAGATTCAAATTTACCTCGGCGTCGTGGCTGTTGGGATGTTGGCGCTGCTCCTTCTCTACGCATGGTTGGCTTAGTCACGGCGATTATTTTGATTCCGCTGCTCGGCGCATTGGCGGTGTGTACATGGCCGCCCGCCTCCGCTGAAGCTACGGGGAGCAGGCTGCGCAATGGCCGCCCGATTGCGCTAATGTTTAATATCATCTCCGCCGGATGTGCTCTGGCGCTGTGGCGAAATTTCGATGCCACCGCGACTGGACTCCAGTTCGTGGAACGTCATGCGTGGATTCCGGCTATCAACGCCGAATACCTGGTCGGCGTCGATGGCCTGAGCCTGCTGCTCGTATTACTCACCTCCCTGATCATTCCATTCGCATTGCTTGCGCAACCCGCTCCCGATCGAAGCCGCGCGTTCTACGCGACCATGCTCGTCATGCAGTCTGCGCTCTACGGCACGTTCACCGCACAGAATTTCGTTCTCTGGTTCCTGTTCTACGAAATGAGTCTGATCCCGGGTTTTCTGCTGATCAAAATCTGGGGTGGGGAAAATCGCGATCGCGCCGCGACCAAGTTTTTCCTTTACACATTTCTCGGAAGCGTCGCCATGTTGCTTTCGTTTCTCGGGATTTATTTCGCGAAAGGCACGTTCGACTTTGCCGCTCTTGCGAGTCTTGGAAAGAGCGGATTGCTTACGGGAAATCTCGCCTGGATCGCCTTTGCCGGAATTTTTGTTGGGCTCGCGGTGAAGGTGCCGCTGTTTCCGTTCCACACGTGGCTGCCAGACGCCTATCAAACTGCTCCTACAGGCGTGTCGATGGTGCTCACTGGCCTGTTATCGAAAATGGGCGTTTACGGTTTCGTGCGCCTGTTGCTTCCGTTGTTCCCTAACGAGATCAAAGTCATCGGTCCCTGGCTGCTTGCGCTGGTGGTTTGCTCGATCGTTTTCGCTCCGCTGGCCGCGTGGGCGCAGCGCGATTTGAAACGAATGATCGCCTATCTTTCGATTAACCATCTCGGCTACTGCATGCTGGGGCTTTTTGCGCTAGCCGCGTCACCGACAGTTGCTGCGACGATCGACACACACGCGGCGTTGAGTGGCGTGTTCATGCAAATCTTCAATCACGGCATTACCGCAGCGGCGCTTTTCTACTTTGTGGGCCTGCTCGAACAACGGCGCGGGCTGCGTGGCATCGACGATTTCGGTGGCCTAATGCAGCGGACACCACTCCTCTGTGGGTGGATGAGTGTCGCCATGTTTTCGTCGCTGGGTTTGCCAGGTCTGAACGGATTTATTGGCGAGTTTCTGATTTTCAAAGCGTCGTTCGCGATGGCGGCGGCATTCACGGCCACCGCCGTGATAGGCCTTCTCGTCACCGCCATCGTTTTTATGCGAGCGATGCAAACCCTCTTTAGTGGACCACTCGCAGAAGGTTGCAGCGCGTTCCCCGATCTTTTGCGGCGCGAAAAACTCGTCGTGGTTCCCGTGACTTTGCTCATGTTCGCAATCGGCATCGCGCCGCAATTCATCTTCAACATTTTCAACGCGACCGTCGTTCAAATGGCGCGGCTGCTTAGCTGACATTTATCGCGAATGAGCAAAGCAGTCATTCCAATTGAGCGCATTGCTAGCGCCATCTTGATGCTTCGCGATCAGAGAGTGATGCTCGACTACGATTTGGCCGTGCTGTACGGCGTGGAAACCCGTGCATTGAAGCAGGCGGTGCGACGTAACCCTGATCGTTTCCCAAACGATTTCATGTTCGAATTGTCCGAACAGGAGATCGACACGGTGGTATCACAGTTTGTGATACCAGACCGGCGAAGATTCGGAGGTGCTAAACCGATGGCATTTACGGAGCAGGGCATTGCCATGCTCTCCAGCGTCTTAAACAATGAACGCGCCATCAAAGTCAACATCGCGATCATGCGAGCGTTTGTGAAGCTACGCGAGATGCTCGAAACAAATCGCGAGTTAGCCCGAAAATTTTCGGAACTCGAGCAACGTGTCGGCAAGCACGATGAGGAAATCATTGCAATTCTGGAAGCGATACGGCAGTTGATCGCCCCGCCGAAAAAGGCACGCCGCGAGATCGGTTTTCATGTGCGCGAGAAGGCGCCTCGCTATCGGGTGCGTAGACGAGCATGATCGCCTGGACGATTTACCTCACGTTTGGCGGCGGAGTTCTGGTGCTCGCTTTGCCCCGTGCGTTTGCTCGCTGGGTGGCGCTGTTTGCGACAATCGCAGGCTTGGCACTGGGCACGGTCGTGTTCGTCGGCATGCCGATTGCAGATCTGGCGCATTTTACAACGATCGTGCGCGTGCCGTGGGTCCCGGCGCTCGGGATGAATTACCACCTCGCGCTCGATGGCATTAGTCTGACCATGGTTCTTGTCACTGGAATTTCAGCGGTCAGTACTGTGCTGTTTTCGTGGGACGTGGAACATCGACAGAACGAATTTTTTTTCTGGCTTCTGCTGGTGGTGGCCGGGTGCTACGGCGTGTTCCTCAGCGCGGATCTGTTTTTGCTGTTCGTGTTCTACGAGCTGGTGATCGTGCCGAAATATTTTCTCATCGCCATCTTCGGCTCGACCAACAAGGAATACGGCGCTATGAAGCTCACTCTGTATTCCTTCTTCGGCGGGATGTTCGTGTTCGCTGGAATACTGGTCGCTTATGTCGCCGGGGGGTCATTGGACCTGAATCAGCTGTCGCAGTTCGAATTTTCGCCACAACTGCAATCGTGGGCGTTTCCGGTGTTGTTTCTCGGCTTTGCTGTGCTGGCTGGCATCTGGCCACTGCACACATGGGCACCGACTGGTCATGCCGCTGCTCCGACTGCGGGTTCGATGTTGCTCGCGGGAATTGTGATGAAGCTCGGCTCCTATGCCTGTCTGCGCGTCGCGATGAATCTTTTTCCGCAAGGATTTCAGATGTGGAGCAAATGGATCGCTGTGCTTGCAGTGATCGGAATCGTGTATGCCGCGGCAGTGGCGCTTCGCCAACGTGATCTGAAATTTGTTATCGGCTATTCGAGCGTGAGCCATATGGGCTTCGTGTTACTCGGTTTTGCCACGGCCAACGTACTCGGCGTTTCTGGTGCGGTGCTGCAAATGTTCTCGCACGGCGTTATCGCGGCCCTCTTGTTCGCCGTGGCCGGACGCATGATCTACCGGCGCACGCACACGCGCGAACTCGACGCACTTTCTGGAATGAATCTGAGCCACGCAATGCCCTTCGCGGCTTTCACTTTCGTTGTCGCCGCGGCTGCCTCGATGGGCATCCCGGGTTTCAGCGGATTCGCCGCCGAGATCACGATTCTTATTGGCGCGTGGAAAACTTACCCGATTGCCGTTTGGATCGCGGGAGCTGGGATAGTTCTCGTCGCTGCGTTCACATTGCGCGCGCTAAAGCTTTCGTTCTTCGGTGAGAAAGACGCCCAAGGTGAAGTTACAAAAGATACAACGTTAAGTCGGGAAGAGTTCAACCCGATCACGATCCCGGAGAAAATCGGTGCGTGCATGCTGATGCTCACCACACTCGCCGTCGGCGTTTATCCGAAACTGTTGCTCGACCGCATCATGCCCGCTGTCGAAACGATGAGGTTTTTGAAATGAAACGCATGACTCATCTTCAACGCTTGAACGCTTCAGTGGTTTGACGATGTCCTATCTCGAGCTTCTCAAACTTGCATCGCCTGAAGCGGTCGTAGTTGTAACCGCGCTGGTTGTGCTTTCGGTCAGTCTCGTTGCGAAACGCGCGTCGGCGGCCTGCGCGCTTGTTGCAGGGCTGGGCCTTATGATCGCAATAGTGGCAGTCACGTTTTTGCCGGACAAGGAGACGCTATTTGGCGGAATGCTCGTGGTCTCGCCGCTGACGTCATTGTTCAAGATCATTTGCCTCGCGCTCGCATTTTTCACAATCCTGCTAACGCAGGCAGAAAAAGCGCCGCGGCATCCCGGCGAATATCTCGCGCTCGTTCTTTTGGCAACGGTCGGTCTGACGTTGCTCGTCGGAAGTGAAGAACTGCTGATGATTTTCATCGGCCTCGAGTTGCTCGGACTGTCGCTTTACGTCATGGCCGCATTCGATAAAACGGACATGCGCTCAGCCGAAGCCGGGCTGAAATATTTTTTGTTCGGCAGCACGTCGAGCGCGTTCACGCTTTTTG
>JBARAJ010000245.1:0-4233 GCA_049791915.1 Candidatus Udaeobacter sp. | reverse complement strand
GGCGGTTTACACAACCGCCGCTACAAATCTCGCGTCGTAGCTTTACTCAGATTTTAACGGAGACATTGCGGATTTATCGGAAAGGTTTTTTCCAATTCCTCGGCCTCACGCTTCTGTTGTTGCTGCCGTGGATATGCAGTCAGCTAACAAGTGCGTTCGTGAAACCGCCGCAGGGCTCGAATGTCGATACGCTCTCCGTTCTCGCTGCAGGATTCGCGTTTCTAATGTTCATACTGTCGATTGTGATGTGGCCGGTTTACATCGCGGGAATCCAAATTCTTACGGCTGACATTGCGCGGGGGAACCGACCCAGTCTGATCGCGGTGCTCAATGAAGCGGTGAGGTTTTGGCCACGAGTCGCAGCGCTGTGCATCTTCGTCTATGGCGTGTTTTTCCTGCTTATGGTGTTCGGCTTGGCGATTGCAGCCATGTCTCTTGCCGGGGGGTCGTCGGTGTTGCTGGTTCTCGTTGCGATGGCTTTGCTCATCCTGCAGGTTTGGATGTTCGGCCGTTTCTTCGTGAATGTTCTGTTTTGGCAGCAGTTTGCCGTCCTCGAGAACGGGGGATTCATCGATTCATTGCGTGAAAGTCGCGATCTGGCGCGCGGCGGACGCGATCTTTCGTGGTTCCAACGCCCATCGTGGCGGGGGGCGTTCATCGCCTCCATCTGGTTTGCTGTTGTGCTGGCGATCACGCTCGGTGCGCAATGGGGAACGCTGCAGCATTACTTCAATCAATTGCTGACGACACAGGACCCGCAGGCGCTGTTGCAACAAATGACTGAGGCGCAGCAAGCCAGCGGTTTTAATATTTCCGCTTTCGCTTTGGGCGCTGTTGAAAAGATTCTGCAGCCTTTGGTTGGCATCGCCTTCGTAGTTGTCTATCTGGAGAGCAAACTTCAACTGTCTTCAGATGTGGAACCAATTGTACGCACTGATGAAGGCGACGCGGTTCGCTAAGAGTGTCGAGACGGTGTTCGTCAGCTAAGCGGAAGTCCCATTGGCACGGCTTTTTGCCCGCCATTCCGCGCGTGCTTCCACAATCAGCGGCGCGAGCTTGGCATAAAAGATCACGACGTATGACAAATATCCCGCGAAAGCGATCAATTGCAGGGCGATTAGCCAGACATGTCCATCTCGAGCGAGGAAAAACTCGGGCCGCAAATGAATTGCGACCGCGCAGGCAACATTCACCAGAAAGAAAGCAGGCAACAGCAATCCGAGGTTGAGCCACTGATCGCGTGTCACGAGCGCATACAACCGGTTGCTCACATCTCCGGTGCGATCCCGCACGCGCATGCGAATCAGGCGCAGATCATAGGCAAACAGCAACCAACCGACGCCGAGAAATGCTGCTACGAACGCGAACCAGCGCGCAGGGTTGCCAAGCTGTGCGAATGAAAACGCCTCCACAAGCGCACAGGCAATATAAAGAAAATTGTGCCCGAACTCTAACGGCCAGCGTATGACAGTAAGAATGTGCAGCACAACACGCGACCAGAAGACCAGAATGATGATCAGACCCGAGAGAACGTACGGCCACATCATCCAGTCCAATTTGGCAATCGGCTCACGCGAGGTTTCGATCAGCACCGTGAGCGCGACACCTTGAATGATGCTCACCAGTGTGAGCTCGATGTCGGCGATCATTGCATCGAGTTCGGAGCGACTTTCGCTCAGCGAGGTCACAATGCGACTCGTAACCGTTTCACAATAAAATTGTCAAGCGGTTGCCAGCGTACGCCCGGCAGGAGAGTGAAATTTTGTCACCACAGCTGATGTGTCCGCGGTTCACCTGTGCCAATTAGACCAGACTTCATTTGCGAATAGCGAACGGATTATCTGCTAAGTAACTGCATTTCGAAACTTTATGAACACGCGTTCGTTGCCTGCTTTTTTGGCATGAGGCGAGCTACTTGAATCGCGAACTTAAATCCTCAATCGAACAAAAGAGATTTCAAAAATTATGAACCTAATTCGTTATCACGCTCCGAATTCGGCGCAATGGTCGGCGCTGGATCGCTGGAGCAATCTTCGGGACGAGTTGAACTCGTTCTTTGATATGCCGTCCTGGTCCAGTTTTGATCGGACGAGCCAACTTTTTACCGGGTGGTCACCTGCACTCGATCTTTACGAGAGTAGCGACCATTTCGTGGCCGTGGTCGAGTTGCCCGGAATGCGCAAGGAAGACATCGAGATTTCTTTGCATGACGGGACGTTGACGATTAGCGGCGAGCGCAAACGCGAGAGCACTAATGGCGAAACGGCTCAGCGCACTGAGCGCTATATCGGCACATTCCATCGCAGCATCGCGCTGCCGACCCGTGTGGATGCCAGTAAGGTCAGTGCCACCTACCAGGATGGAATTCTCAAGGTGACATTGTCGAAGGCTGACGAAGCGAAACCGAAACAAATCCAGGTGAGCTAATCAGGAAAACTGAAAGGAATTTCACTATGAATACTCTAACCCGAGAAACTCGCGAATCTGATCGCGGCCAGGCAGAGCAGTTTATTACGCCGCCGGCGAGCGTTACAGAAATTCGTGATGGCTATATGCTCGAAATTGAGATGCCGGGCGTGAAAAAGGACGGCCTCGAGATTTCGGTCGAAAACAGCGAGCTGACAGTTATCGGACGGCGTTCGCTTCCCACGGTGGAAGGAACGCCGGTTCATCGCGAATCGCGTCCGGAAAATTTCCGGCGCATGTTCGAGATCGATCCGTCAATCGATGCCGACAAAATCAGTGCGAAGATCGATCAGGGCCTCGTGACGTTGATTCTGCCCAACGCTGAGCACGTCAAGCCCCGCAAGATCGCTGTCTCGTAAAAATCAGGATCGTCGAAGTTTGAAGGCCGCGAGCATCATGCTCGCGGCCTTTTTCGTTGCTGTCGATTGACGGCGATCGCTTTTGTGCTTGGCGAATGCTCGCGTGCGTCGTAGTTAGATTCTTCCTGATATGGCGACAAAGACCGAAGAAAAAACAGCCGCTGATAAACTGGCGGCCGCACGAAATAAGAACCTCGATCTGGCGATCCAGCAGATCGCGAAAGATTACGGCGAAGGTGCGATCATGCGTTTGGGCGGCGAAACGATCGTTGATATCGATGTGATTCCGACTGGAAACATTTTGATCGACCGCGCCCTCGGAGTCGGTGGATTTCCGCGCGGACGAGTAGTCGAAATCTTCGGCCCTGAATCGTCCGGCAAAACAACGCTTGCGCTTACGGTCATCGCCCAAGCGCAAAAACGCGGCGGCCTCGCAGCGTTTATCGATGTCGAGCACGCGTTGGATCCTGCCTACGCAAAAAGACTGGGCGTCAACCTTGACGATTTACTCGTCTCACAGCCCAGCTCCGGTGAGGAAGCTCTGCGAATATGCGAGACGCTCGTGCGCTCCAATGCGCTGGACGTGATCGTACTCGATTCAGTGGCGGCGCTCGTGACGAGAGCGGAGTTGGAAGGCGAAATCGGCGATACGACCGTTGGCGCCCAGGCGCGCTTGATGAGCGCGGCATTGCGCAAGCTCACGTCGCTGATTTCAAAAGCGCGGACCTGCTGCATCTTCACAAATCAAATCCGCGAAAAAATTGGAGTGATGTTTGGAAACCCGGAGACAACTCCTGGCGGAAAAGCTTTAAAATTCTATGCTAGTATGCGCGTCGATATCCGCCGCATCGGGGCAATCAAGCAAACCGACGGCGTCGTCACTGGCAACCGCACGCGCGTGAAAGTGGTCAAGAACAAGGTAGCGCCGCCATTCACCGAGGCCGAGTTCGACATCATGTATAACGAGGGAATTTCGTCGGTCGGTGCTCTTCTCGACGTCGCGTTAGAACAACAGGTCATCGAAAAACGCGGTTCCTGGTTGAATTACAAAGGGACGCAACTTGCGCAGGGCCGTGATGCGGCAAAAGAAGTCTTGAAGAACGACAAGGCGCTTTACGACGAGATCGAGGCCGCTGTCAAAGTGAAGCTGGACGAAGACAAAAGCTAATGTCGTAGCAAGGCCATCCTGGCTGTGTGGCTGGCGGGCATCTTGCCTGCTGAATACCGCCGACGTGCACCAGGCTTGAGTGGCGGTTTCAGGTTTCCTGAAATTCGTGTTTATTCGTGATTACCCATGACGTCGGCTGAGATACGGCAATCATTTCTCGATTTCTTTCGCGAGAAAAAGCACACCATTGTGCCATCGTCGCCGCTTCTTCCCGACGCCCCGAATCTGCTGTTCACGAAT
>JBARAJ010000244.1:0-2586 GCA_049791915.1 Candidatus Udaeobacter sp. | reverse complement strand
GGATAAGCTGATCATCGAGGGCCGGCATCTTGCGATGCCGCCGCTGCGCCAACTAAATTTCAAGCTCTACGAGCACGAATGCCTTGGCTTCGCTGGCCTGTTGGGCTCGGGCCGGGAGAAAACGATCGACGTGATCTCGGGGGCGGCGCGCCTGTGGGGGTCGGTGCGCGTGCGGGGCGAATTCGTGGAGACGCCGCGCGAGGCGGTTCGCGCGGGCGTGGGCGTCCTGAACGGCAGTCGCTATCTTTCGATCGTGTCGGGCTGGAGCGTGCTCAAGCATCTGAGCTTGCCCTCGCTCGAGCAGACAAGCCGCTTCGGTTTCATCAACGGGCGCCGCGAGCGCGAGGGCGCGGAAGCCGCCGCAAGACGGCTTCGCGTCAAGGCCGAGCTCGAGGATGAGTTCACGGACCTCTCCGGCGGCAATCAGCAGCGGGCATTGCTCGCCCGCTGGCTAATGTGCGGCTCGGATGTGCTCCTGATCGACGAGCCTTGCGTCGGCGTCGACATCGCCGCCAGAACCGAGCTTCTCGCGGCCATTCGCGAGTTCGCTCGCGCGCATGCAGTCGTACTTGCCTCGTCCGATCCGATGGATCTCGTCGAGTGCTGCGACCGGGTGCTCTGTCTGCGCAAAGGCGTGGTGGTGAAGGAGCTGATTGGCGAGGAGATCTCCGAGGAAGCGATACTGCGCGCGACCGTGACGGCCGCGAAGACGACGGAGGCCGCATGATCGTCAATGGCAAGCCATGGCTGGTCGACGACGAGCTCAGCGCCCGTTGGCCGCTCTACACCCGCGGCAATGTCGGCGAGGTGTTTCCGGATGTCGTGACGCCGCTCAACTGGACCCTTCTCGGCGGCGCAGTCGAGGAAAGCTGGCGAGAGGCCTGGCGCGAATTCGGAATCGTGGCGCCCGGCGATTTCGACGCGGAGCGCGTGATCGTCTGCATCGCCGGCGGTTATTGCTACCTCAACATGAGCTACATCCGTCTGCTCGGCGTGCGGGTTCCTGGAAGTTCGGTGAAGGCGGTCGACAAGCAGTTTCTCGGGGAAGTGGACGCACCGCCCTACATGGAGCGCGCCGGCGACCGCAACTTTCTCTGCTCCCTGAAACTCCTGTGGGAGACAGAAAAGACGTTGCGGACCCGACGACCACGAATCGTCGAGGACATGCGCCGCGCCTCCAGGGAATGGGTGGAGCGCTATCCCGGCGACAAAGCCCCGGATGAGGCGCTGCTCGATTATATCTTCGCCTATCCGGCCGTGCATCGCTATCTGTTCGGACGGCACGTCCTCGTCACCTTCAAGGCTACTGTTGCGTCCGGAGTGATCGCCGCGCTCTGCACGTTCAAGGTGAAAGACCCCGGCCTGACCCTCGACCTTCTGTCAGGCGTCGAGGGGGTTGAGTCGGCGGAGCCGGCACGGATTCTTTGGTCGCTCGGGCGCATGGTCGCCAGCTCGCCGAACCTCGAGCGCATCTTCGAACAGGGCGTCGACGACAGGACGTGGCTGCTTCTCCAGGGCGAACCGGCGGCGAAAGAATTTGCGCGCGACTTCGCCGACTTCCTTGCTCGCTACGGCTATCGCGGCCCGAACGAGTGGGAGCTGGCCTCGCAACCCTGGCGCATGGGTCCGGAAGTTCCGCTGCGCACCATCGATCGATTGCGGCGCTCCGAGGAGGCGAATGCGCCCGGCGCCGACCGGGAAGCCCAGAGCCTCAACTGTGCGCAGGCGATGCGCCACGCCCGCCGCAAGCTCGGCATCGTCGACCGGATGAAGTTCAACAAGGCACTGCCGGCGGCGAAGGCCTGGCAGGCTGCGCGCGAAGGCTCCAAGAGCGCCGTCATCCGGGCGCTGGACAGCACGCGACACGCGGTCAATGAGCTCGCTCGTCGGGTCGCTGAACGGCATCGTCTCGCCGACTGGCGCGGCGTCTATATGCTTCATCAATCGGAACTGCGCGCCTATAGCGCCGACCCGCAGCCATTTCTCAACGTCATCGCGGAGCGGTCACGCGCCGCCGAGGCGCTTGCGGAGCGCATTCCACCGTTCCTGTTCGAAGGCGAGATTGCGCCGATCGAAACCTGGTCGAAGCGGACCGCCGAACGGCAAGCTCGAGGGGGGAAAGGCGACATTCTCGAAGGCATCGGGGGATCCCCTGGGCGCGTCGTCGGCATCGCCCGCATCGTCATGGACACGTCAAACCCGGACATTATCAATCCCCGCGACATCCTGGTGGCGCCCATCACCGACCCGTCCTGGACGCCACTCTTCCTCGCCGCCGCGGGCGTTGTCGTGGATGTCGGCGCGGTCATGAGCCATTCCGTGATCGTATCCCGCGACCTCGGGATCCCTTGCGCCGTCTCGGTGACCGACGCGACGAAAATCATCCCGGACGGCGCGCTGATTGAACTCGACGGCGACACGGGCGCTGTAACGATCCTCGATGTTGCGCCGGAGCTTGCGGCGACGGCGGCCTAGGACGACAAGCCATCCCACAATTGCCCGCTATCCCCGAGACTGATGGCGCAGCTATGGCGACCAAATCGGAAGCGGCGCCGATGGCCAGCAACAGTCATCCAGTGATTTCGG
>JBARAJ010000243.1:0-11728 GCA_049791915.1 Candidatus Udaeobacter sp. | reverse complement strand
CCCATGAATTGCTCCCAATCGATCGGCGGTTTGGTTGGTCTGGCGATTTGCGGCGCGCTCGGCTTGAGGAGCTCTTGTGAGATTGGCGGCGGTTCTGCCGTTGCGTTGGATACGGCAATGGGAGCAGACCTCATCGCTGGGATCGGCGGTTGAGCGGCTTCCACTCTTGGCTCGGGCGCCAGCGCAGGTGCCTCGGGTTGCACAGCCGAAACCGTTTGTGGCCGCAAGGTGCGCAGTTCGTTTTCGAGGGATGACAATCGCCTGGCGAGATCGGCAACGGCGCGTTTTGCCCGGTTCGCTTTCGCTAGCGCGACAAACGGCAGAACGAGAATCGCGATGACAAAACCGATTATGAGAAAACCTAGAAATTCCATTGGTTGTTGGGGTTTGGCTGGATCACTCCGGCTCTGCGACAGAGGATAGCTGCTTTGCGCGGAGACCGTGAATTGATAAAAATGAGGGTTTTCATCGACGATTTCGATTAGACCACGTCTCATGAATAGCGCTGTCATGTTGAGCGAAGCGAAACATCTCGGATTTATTTCAGTTGCGTCATCGGTCCAAAATCAGTCCGAGATTCTTCGCTTCGCTCAGAATGACAAAACGAGATGGGTTTTATGAACATTCATCATCTGGAGTTGTTCTACTTCGTCGCAAAGCACGGCGGCATCGCTGCAGCGGTGCGCAATATTCCGTACGGTATTCAGCAACCGGCCGTCAGCGGGCAAATCGCCAAACTGGAGGAATCACTCGGCACGAAGCTTTTCCAGCGGCGTCCATTCGCGCTCTCGCCCACGGGCGCGGAGCTTTTCGAGTTCATCCGGCCGTTCTTCGAGAACATTGATGTCGTCGCCGAAAGACTGCGCCAGAACAGTTCGCCGCAATTACGAATCGCGGCTCCGGCGATCGTGCTGCACGATTATTTGCCGCAAATCTTGCAGCGCGTTCGCGCCAAGTTCCCGGCGTTTCGGCTTTACCTGCACGAGGCGACTCGCACCGATGCCGAACGATTGCTTTTGGCTCGCGATGTCGATCTAGCCATTATGTTGATCGACAAAAAATCGCGCGCCGGAATTCAGGTACGACCGCTATTGGAGTTGCCGTTGATTCTGTTGGTGCAGAAAAAATCCAAGCTGATGCGTGCTGAAGAGTTGTGGAAACGCGACAAGATCGAGGAAACACTGGTGTGCTTTTCACGGAGTGATCCCGTTCATGCGTATTTTCAGCGCGGCCTTGAACGGCTTGGGGTGGAATGGTTTTGCGGGATCGAAGTCACATCCGAGCGCTTGATCCAACATTATGTCGCCAGCGGTTACGGTATCGGTTTGACGGTCGCGGTGCCCGGCTTTAAGCCGCCACCGCAGCTGCGCGCACTTCCGTTATCGGGCTTCCCGCCCGTGGTTGTGGGTGTTGCGTGGTTCGGCAAACTTTCCGACATCGCACGCCAACTACTTGCAGAACTCGATGTCGAAGCAGAGAAGCAGCGAGTGCGAATCGGAAAAAGCGGATCGCGATCCGCGGCGACTTTTTCTAGTCGCGTTCGTCCTTGAGCATCTGCTTGATCTGCTCGCGCAATTCCGGCGTGTTCTCGTGCCCGTGAACGGAAGCGGCATGCTGCACCGCCGCGTCGAGGACTTCTTCTTCCGTGCCGGAAATCTTAAGCGAGCAATTCATTTCGCTCGGGTAATTCCTGCAATCAATGGATTTTCTCTGCGCTGCCATTGGTGACTTGAGTTTAGTTCAGCTCTTCTTTAACTCCGCCAAATCTTTCAAAACTTGGTCGCTGTGCTCTGCGGGTTTGACGCCCGTATACACTTTTACGACCTCGCCGTCAGGATTAATGATGAACGTGTTACGCGCGGCGAGCTTCTGGCCCTTGTAATCCATGACCGAGCCGTAATCGGTGGAGACTTTCGCGTCGGGATCGGCGAGCAATTTGAAGTTGAGCCCTTCCTTCGCGCAAAAATCTTTGTGCGATTGCGCGGTGTCGACGCTTACTCCGAGGATGACTGCGCCGGCATCACCATATTTTGCGATGTCTCGCTGGAAATTGTGCGCCTCCAACGTGCAACCGCTTGTGAAATCCTTGGGATAGAAATAAAGAACCACCCATTTACCGCGATAATCTTTTAAGCTCACCTGCGAACCGTCTCCAGTGGTGAGACTAAAATCCGGCGCGGGCTTACCGACTCCGGGCTGCGTTTGAGATTCCGTTGCTGCCATGCAGGTGAACGTCGCAAGGCCTATGATCGCTGACAAGATCGTGTTTTTGATATTCATGCCTCAGTTTTCGAGTGCGCAAGCGGCGAGTCAAGAAACTCTGGGAGCTGTCCCCAGAATGAAAGCTTGCGCTTGCGTGACGGCTTTGAGTCAATAACAACGCTTTTATGCCCAGGCCGGACGTTGCCGAACACCTTCCGATCAAACCGTTGCGATTGCTTCTGGGTGTGGTCGCCTGCGTCGGGATCGCGATCACACTATTCACGCTGCTGTTCGGGTTCATGACCATTCCCGCAAACTCTGTTGGGGTGAGGACCCGGTTTGGCGCTTACCACGACCTCGTGAACCCGGGTTTGACCTATGCCATTCCATACGTCGACGAGATCCACATCGTACCTACGCAGCGTTTGCAGAAGCTCGAGTTCGGTTTTTCGACCCCGGGTGCGACAAATCTTTATCAGGGCGATCCGCAGCCGGAGGAAACTGAGACGATGATTACCGGCGATCTGAACACCGCGCTCGTGCCGTGGGTGGTCCAATATCGGATTACTGATCCGAAAATGTATCTGTTCGGCGCACGCGAGCCGGAGAAACCGTTGCGCGACCTTTCCGAAAGCGTGATGCGCGAAGTGATCGGCGATCGCACCGTGGACGAAGTGCTTACCATCGGGCGCCACGACATTGAGACATCGACATTGAAACGTTTGGCCGATCTCTGTTCGCAGTACGATTTGGGAATCCAGATTCAACAAGTTCAACTCACTAGCGTCCGTCCGCCGCCGGCTGTGCAGGCAGCGTTCAACGATGTCAATCAGGCGCAACAGGAAAAGCAAACAGCGATTAACCAGGCCTGGGCCGTTTATAACGATGCTGTTCCGAACGCGCGCGGCCAGGCAAAAGAGCGCGAGAAACAGGCCGAAGCGTACGCGTTTCGACGGGTGAACGAGGCCAAGGGCGAAGCGCAAAAGTTCTCGCTGTTGCTCGCCGAGTATCGCAAAGCGCCGGAGGTGACGCGCCGACGTCTTTATCTCGAGGCGATGCAAGCCATCCTGCCGAATTTGCAAAGGAAGATCATCGTGGACGACAGCCTGAAGAATATTCTCCAGACGTTGCCACTGCAGGTGCCCGGCGAATCGAAGAGCTCGCCATGAATGTGATCGATGTAACCCCGCGACCCGCTGCCGTGACTGCTGTGGTCCGTCTTTTGCAAAGCCCGTTCATGTCGATTCTGGGCATTCTTTTCATACTGACCGCATTGAAATGGGGAACGCTGCTCTTTGTCGTGCCGCAATATGAGACGGTGATCATCACGCGGTTCGGCAAAATCGTTCGCACAATCACCACGCCTGGGCTGAAGATGAAGCTGCCAGTCATCGATAAGTTGCAACGGTTCGACAAACGCATCCTCGCCTGGGACGGACCACCCATCGAATGTCCAACCAAAGATAAGCTCTACATTATCGTCGATTGTTTTGCCCGGTGGCGAATCAGCGACCCAATGCTTTACTACAATCGGCTCAATGACGAGCGGAGCGCGCTCTCGCGCCTGGACGATATTCTCGGCAGCGAAACCCGCACTGCAGTCGCCACGCACGATCTGGTCGAAATTATCCGCGTAACCAAGGGGCGAAAACCGGTGCGCGACGAAGAGTTGGAAAAGACCGGCACCGTTCTACCAACCACAATTCCCGATATTGAGTACGGGCGCGGCGAAATTGAGAAACAGATCACCGAGCGCACCCGTCAAAAAATCGCCGACTTCGGGATCGAACTGCTCGACGAACGTTTTAAACGCAGCAAATACAACCCGGCGGTGGCGGAGAAAATCATCGAGCGCATGTCGAGCGAGCGGCACCAAATCGCGGCCCGATTCCGTTCCGAAGGCCGCGGCGAGGCCGCGAATATTAGCGGCCAAAAAGAAAGCGACGTCGCCTCGATCAGTTCCACCGCCACAAAGAACGCCCTTGAAATTGAAGGCAAAGCGGACGCCGAAGCCGCGGCGATTTACGCCGCAGCTTTTGGCACGCCTGACCAGCAGGAACTTTATACGTTTTTGCGCAGCCTCGATGTCATGCGCGCTGCGTTTGAAAAGGACACGACGGCGGTCCTCTCGACCAACAGCGATCTCGGCCGAATGCTGAAATCGATGGCCGAAGCCGTGGCTCCGAAAAACCCGCCGCATTGATTGGCCTGCCATCTGTTTTCCGGCGCTGAAGCGGGCAAGCTCCTGCGCTCCCCTTGCTCCCGTAAAAATCATCGGCAGATTGGAATCTCGATTTTTTACATGAAGACAACGCTTGCTCATCAACTTGCTGATTACACGTCCGCGCTGCGATTTGAGGATCTTTCGAAGGACGTCGTGCACGAAGTGAAACGTCGCGTCATCGACTCCCTCGGTTGCGCGCTCGGCGCATGGAAGGAAGAACCGTTTGTGATCGCGCGAAGAGTAGCGGGAGAATTCTCGGCGAAACACGGATCTACAATCTTTGGCACCGACCAGAAGGCGCCACCGGACTGGGCGGCATTCGCCAACGGCTGTGGCATTCGCTATTTCGATTTTAACGACACGTATCTGTCGAAAGAGCCGGCGCATCCCAGCGACAACATTTCGGCCGCGCTGGCCGTCGCGGAAAGCGTGGGCGCTGGTGGACGCGAATTGATCACGGCCATAGCGCTTGCATACGAAGTGCAATGCCGGTTATGCGACGCGGCGAGCATTCGTGCGCGCGGATGGGATCATGTGACCTACGGAACGTTCTCGACTGCGTTGGCGTCCGCGCATTTGATGAAACTTGACCCGGCGAAGGCGCGGCACGCGGTGAATATTGCGGGCGTGGCTGGCGCGGCCATGCGCCAGGCCCGCACAGGCGAACTCTCGCATTGGAAAGGCGTAGCGTTTGCCGCCGCAGCGCGCCACGGCGTTTTCTCCGCGCTGCTTGCCCGCCAGGGTATGACGGGGCCCGCGCCAATTTTCGAAGGGGAAATGGGATTCGAGAAACAACTCGGCGTGTCGCTTGGCAACGTGGGCGAGAAATTTCGCGGATCGCCCACAATGATTTTGAAGACGAGCATCAAATATTGGCCGGCGGAATATCACAGCCAGAGCGCGATTGAAGCGGCGCTTTTTTTACGAAGCCAGATTGACGACCTTTCGAAAATCAAAGGCGTGGTGATCGAGAGCCACGACGCTTCAGTCGACATCATCGGGAGCGAACCGGAGAAGTGGAAACCGAAGACGCGCGAGACGGCGGATCACAGTTTGCCTTACATCACGGCCATTGCGCTGATTGACGGCGAAATCACCGATCGCCAATTCGAGCCGGAGCGGTTCAAAGATCCTGAGGTCTGGAAGTTTTTGGAGAACGTGAAAGTAGAGCGGAACGCGGAATTGAGCGCGATGTATCCGGATGCGGTCGCCAACATTGTGCACGTTGACCTTGTCGATGGCCGGCGATTAACCAGGCGCGTTGATTATCCGCTGGGCAACGCGAAGAATCGCCTCAAAGATTCGGCAGTTGAAGGAAAATTCCTCGCGCTCGTTGAGCGCATCATCGGAGAGAGTCGGGCGAAAAAGATTATCGAGCTTGCTTGGAAATTGGATGAAGCGAAGAACGTGGATGCTCTAATGCAGGCGCTGCAGGTGCCGGAGGAGAATTAATTAAGATTTCTCGACTTCGCTCGGAATGACAGAGGTTCGCTCGATATGACAAGGCAAACAAAAGCGGCGCGACTGCGTGAGCTTATCGCGAAAAGCGCGATCATGCTGCCCGGTGTACCAAACGCGGCTATGGCGCGACAGGTAGAGCGTGTCGGATTTGACGCCGTGTACGTGAGCGGCGCGGGAATGGCGAATGCGACAGCTGGCGTTCCCGATATCGGTCTGCTGACGCTAACGGAAGTGGTCCAACTGGCCGGGTACATCGCCAGGGCGGTGAAGATTCCGGCAATCGTGGACGCAGATACCGGGTTTGGTAGTTCGGAAAATGTCGCGCGCACAATCCGCGAGCTTGAAGCAGCGGATCTGGCTGGTTGTCACATTGAGGACCAGGAATTTCCCAAGCGCTGCGGACATCTTTCCGGGAAATCGCTGGTCGACGTTGAGGAAATGACGGAAAAAATCAAAGCGGCGGTCGCTGCACGACGCGATCCCGATTTCATGATCATCGCGCGTACGGACGCGCGCGCGGTCGAGGATTTCGATCGAACGGTTGGCCGGGCGCAGCGGTACATGGAAGCGGGCGCGGACGCAATCTTCCCGGAAGCATTACAAAGCGCCGAGGAGTTTCGCGACTTTGCCAGTGAGATCGATCTACCGCTGCTGGCGAACATGACGGAGTTTGGGAAAAGCCCGCTGCATTCGTTTAAGGATTTGGCCGGATTCGGTTACCGCATGGTGATTTTTCCCCAAAGCGCCTTCCGCGTGTCGATGAAAGCGAGCCACAAGCTTTTGCGCGCTCTTAAGGAGAGCGGGACGCAAAAGGAATGGCTCGATGAAATGCAGACGCGCGAGGAGCTTTACGAATTGCTCGACTACGATCCAACTGCAGAGAAATGGCCGGGCTTGAGCGACTGACGATTTGTCGGCACGCGTATCGTAGTTACAATCAGCGAACACATGGGTACTGAAACAAAACCACAATACAGCGCGGGACTGGCCGGGGTAATCGCCGGTGAGACGGCGATCTGCTGGGTCGATCCCGCTGCCGGGTTGATGTATCGGGGCTACGACATTCATGGGATGGCCGAGAAGGCCGCTTTCGAGGAGGTCGCGTATCTGCTGCTCAATGGAGAGTTGCCGAACGCGAAGCAACTGAAGGAATTCACGCAACAAATCGCCAGCGAACGCGGGTTGCCCGGGCCGGTAACGGAAATGCTGCGGCTTCTCCCGAGCTACACGCATCCAATGGATATGCTGCGCACCGGCGTTTCAATGTTGAGCGCCTTCGACAAAGATCTGAGCGATCATTCGCACGACGCGAACATTCGCAAAGCAATCAGGCTCATCGCGCGCGTCTCCACTTTGATCACCGACGGCTGGCGCATCTCGCAGCGTGAACAACCGTTTCCCGAAAAACCGGAGCTAACGCAGGCGGCGAATTTCTTCTACAAATTCAACGGCAAAACTCCCGAGCAATGGCAAACCCGGATGCTCGATACGATTTTCAATCTCTACGCCGACCACGAATTCAACGCGTCCACATTTGCCGCGCGCGTAACGGCGTCGACGCTGGCCGACATGTATGCTGCGGTTACATCCGCGGTTGCGACTCTCAAAGGGCCGCTGCACGGCGGCGCCAACGAGGAGTCGATGAAGATGCTTGAGGAAATCGGGACGCCGGATCGCGCCGAGGCATGGTTAATGAAAAAGCTCGGGACGAAAGGCAAGATCATGGGATTCGGCCATCGCGTTTACAAAGCGGGCGATTCCCGCGTGCCAGCGATGCGCGAGATCGCGCGCGACCTCGGGAAACGCACAGGGAAAGAAAATTGGGTGCCGATTTGCGAGAAGCTCGAACAAGTGATGGAACGGGAGAAACAATTGTGCGCCAACGTCGATCTTTACGCCGCGCCCGTGTTTTGGCTTT
This sequence comes from Candidatus Udaeobacter sp., assembly GCA_049791915.1. GTDB lineage: Bacteria > Verrucomicrobiota > Verrucomicrobiia > Chthoniobacterales > UBA10450 > Udaeobacter. Next base: position 3,923 of record JBARAJ010000243.1, on the reverse strand, counting down.
TGGGATTTCCTCCCGAGTTGAATACGCCTCTTTTCGCTGCATCCCGCGTGGCAGGCTGGTGCGCCCATGTGATCGAGCAACACGATAATAACCGTCTCATTCGGCCACGGTCGTTCTACGTCGGGCCAGCGCTGCGTCCGTATCCTGGATCGCCCGCGTGATGCGCAACAAATTGTAGGGCATCTGTGTCAGACGCCTTTGCATACTCGGATGGCGTTTCACAGAAACGCCCTACAACGTGAAAGAAGAACAGTCGCTTCAGGAAAAATACGCGCCCCGAAACATGTGCTTCGGCTGTGGCGCGGCAAACCCTAACGGGTTGCATATTCGTAGTTTCCTGAAGAATTCCGATGAATCGCGAGCAGACGGCGAAGTCGTCGCTGAGTGGAGACCGGAGAAAAAATACGAAGCGTTCGAGGGAGTCTTGAATGGCGGGATCATCGGCACGTTACTCGATTGTCATTGCAACTGGACGGCCGCGTATCATTTGATGAAACGCGCAGGCGAAAATCGCCCGCCTTGCACCGTCACTGCGGAATACGCCATCAAACTGCTCCGGCCGACCCCGACGAACGACTCCGTTTTTCTCTCTGCGAAGGTTGTCGAGATCACTGATGACCGTGCGACCGTCGAGGGAACATTGAGCGCTGGCGGAAAAGTCTGCGCCACGTGTCGTGGACTGTTCGTTGCGGTGAAGGAAGGCCATCCTGCATATCATCGATGGTAGCAGCTCACTGATGATTCGGGCCGGCGTTCCAAAAACGTGGACCGTTCGGGACAAAACCGGGCGATGTGGAAATGGAGCGACTAACGACGTTGCCATTATTCGTCCGCTCGGCCGTGCACCGATCGTCGTTGCTATCTACACGATCGGCTCGACATCCTCAGCGGATGATCGTGCTGCAACTGTTGCGGAAGCAGCGCGCACCATTGTGGAGTTTTTATCTCCGTAATTGTAGCCGTCGCCCTGTGGGCGACGCCGCGTAGAACATGTCAAACAGGTGATCGACGCCGCGCCTTTCCCACGGGGAAACGGCTACAAAATTCGCCGCCTGAATTTCGCCGATGCGTGGATTGCGTGTTGGATATAACTGTCCCTCATGAAAACCTCGCGCTTTCAAATCATTCCCCTTCATACCGAAATTGCAGACGCGGCACGGCGCGCAGTAAACGCGGGTGCAGCGGATCATGCGCTAATCACAGTAGATTCGCCCGGAAGCAGTCCGTGCCGGCACTGCCTGCGTTGGGCACAACCGAGCGAGCGGGTCATTCTGTTTCCGTACGCCGCCATTCCGCCAGGTCACCCGTATTCTGAGACAGGCCCGATCTTCGTTCACGCCAACGAATGTAAGCGCTACAGCGCGACGAACGAATACCCCGCCGACTTTCGCAATGGCCGCGTGTTTCGCGCTTACGATTCAAATTACAACATTGTCGACGCGGAAATCGTGGATGGCAGCGAACCAGAAGCCCTGATTGAAAATTTGTTCCAAAATCCCGACACTGCATTTGTGGACGCACGCAGCGTTACCCACGGCTGCTTTACGTTCCGAGTTCTTAGAGTACGGCATGCCTCCGGCTTGCAATTCGATCGAGTCGTCCTGTGAATTGTTTCATTCGCAAGCGAGGACGCTCGCGCTACTTTGAATTCGCTGCTCGAATTTCGTCGATGCGTCAACCGTTGTGAGTGCTTAACTTTTTCGCATGAAAACGCTCGAACTTCTGCCGCCCACGGAGACGATGTATCGCGCACTGGTGAACCGCGATCCGAGCTTCGAAGGAATTTTTTACATCGGCGTGCGCACGACTGGAATTTTCTGCCGGCCCACGTGCTCGGCAAAAAAACCCGCGCGCGAAAACGTCGATTTTTTTGCAACATCAAGCGACGCACTGGAAAACGGTTATCGGCCCTGCTTGCGATGCCATCCGCTCGATCCAAATGCGCGTCCGCCGAAGCTGATCGAGCGCTTGCGCGCGGAAGTGGAACGCGCGCCGGACGGACGCCTGACGGACAAGGAACTAGCCGCGCTCTCGATCGATCCTTCAACCGCGCGTCGACAGTTCAAGCGCCATTATGGAATGACATTCCAAGCCTATCATCGCGCGCGCCGGATGGGTGTTGCTTTGAGCCAGGTGCGACAAGGAGATCGGGTGGATCAGGCGAGAAACGGAAGTGGCTTTGAATCGGAAAGCGGTTTTCGCGACGCGTTCACGAAGATCTTTGGCGAATCGCCAACAAACGCCAGGACGCATGCGCCACTTTTTGCGGAGCGAATCGATTCGCCGCTCGGGCCAATGATCGCTGTCGCTGACGACCAGGGCTTGCGCTTACTCGAATTCATCGACCGGCGCGCGACAGAACGCGAGTTATCGATTTTGCGGAAACGATTGCAAACAAATGTCGTGCCGGGGAAACATCGGCATCTCGAAACTGTCCGTTCGCAACTCAGGGACTATTTCGCCGGTAAGAAGCTGGAGTTCGAAGTTCCGCTCGCTCCGGTCGGGTCCACCTTCCAATTGCGCGCGTGGAAAATCCTCGAGTCGATTCCCGTTGGCGAAACGCGTTCGTATTCGTGGATGGCAAAGCGACTGGGCGATGAAAATGCGCGTCGCGCAGTTGGTCGCGCGAACGGCACGAACATGATTTCCATCATCATTCCGTGTCACCGCGTGATTCGAGCGGATGGCACGCTCTGCGGGTACGGCGGCGGTTTATGGCGCAAGAAATGGCTGCTCGATCACGAACAGCGCTGGGCGAAAATGGCAAGTGATTAGAAGGAATTGTTCACTCCTGATGGTGGTGACAACAGCCTCTGTCACCGCAAGCGAGCGTTCGATATCTTCAACCCGTTTCTATGTTGACTCTTTTGAGCGTCGCCATTTGCGTTCACTGGCTTGCCATGAGAGCAAGGCCGTCCGCGATACAATCCGCTTCGTGATTCTGCCGCGCTGAAGCAACGCATTTTGAGGCTGCGCGCCCGGAAGGACTCGAACCTTCGACCTACGGATTAGAAATCCGTTGCTCTATCCGGCTGAGCTACGGGCGCAAATATTTGGCGGTTCAACGAGCTCGAGTTTGGATTATCGAGGCTGATGACTGACACCGCAAATATCATGAACTTCCGTCGAAGGAGTGTCTGGATGTTAAGGTCGCAGCTGAGCTGAATATTTCCCGCTCATCAGTGTTCGCTCTTTTCAAGAAAGCGAGAAATGGCCCAATTGGCGATTTATCCGACGCGACCGGGTGTCAGCAAGCCTTTGTTGAAAAGCGCCGCCAACTCACTCGAAACCCGATCGCCCGCGCACCACACATCTCAGCTTCGCTAACTCATTTACTGTAACGCAAAGGTGCCGCTGCCTACAACTTGGCTGTTGATCATGATGTCCACGCGATACGTGCCGACTCCCATCGCACTCGCACTGAGATTGTATACGTACTGACAGCTATCAATTCTGAAGTTTGATCCTGTGTCGGCAGCGCCAACGTAAACGTCCTCGTCGACGGATCCGACCACCCCGCCCGCCGTTCGAGTTACAGCAATCGTGGCGGGCGGCAGAGCGCAGGTCGCCACACCGTTCAGCGTTAACGTGAATTTCACGGGTACAACACCGCGTTTCACGTTGAAGACACTCGACCCATCCGCATTGATCGGTTGCTGAATCTGCGCAGCGTAGGCTGGCGTTGCGGTTGGCGTAGGCGTTGCCGTTGCCGTAGGTATCGCAGTAGCCGTAGCGGTAGCGGTGGCTGTCGCAGTCGGCGTGAACGTGGCTGTAGCCGTAGCGGTAGCTGTTGCCGTCGCTGTCGGAGTGAAGGTAGCTGTGGCAGTAGGAGTAGGAGTAAACGTTGCCGTCGCCGTCGGGGTAAACGTTGCCGTCGCAGTAGGTGTAAACGTTGCTGTAGCTGTCGGCGTTGGCGTGTCGGT